>JBAXXB010000197.1:0-8787 GCA_037128115.1 Bacteroidota bacterium | reverse complement strand
ATCCATCGCCTGCAGTAGTCCATACCAGCGCCCCGTAGTTCCCTGCAGTAGAACCGGACAGTAGTACCGTACTTCCGGCACACTGAATCGTGGGATTTCCGGCAAATGCATCCGGCTGGGCGACTACTTCGACTGTACCCAGTTCAATATTGGCATCACAATGATTTTCAGCGTGTTGAAGAACTGATAGATGATAGATACCCGGGATCATATTCCAGGTGATAGCAACCGTATCCCTGTCGCTGGCCAGTGGGATTACCCCCCCGATCGGGTTGGTTAATTGCCAGGTATAGGTTGAGTTGAGTTCGCCGCTTACACGATAATATCTTTCAGTGCCCACGCATACCTTGTCAATACTATACTGCCCGGCCGCGTAGAATGCAGTCAGAAGCAGGGTAGTCAGCAACAGATATTTGAGCCTGTGTATCATTGCGTTAAAATTAAGGGCCATATTGAATGATAGGTGAAGTCACTGCACGCGGCTTCACAACCAATGTTACCGTATTCGATGGATTCAGGTTTTGCCCGTATGCATCACTTACACGGGTCACCGTGTAATTTGTAGTGGTTAGAGGAGCCACTGCAAAGCTGAACGGGTTGCTCAGTACATTGTCGTAGGTCGTGGTAGTCAAGCCATTGCTCACATCAATACTCCATGGAGCACTTCCCGTAAGCGTGATGCTGATGGTTGCAGAATCCTGCACGCAGATTGGTGTTAAAGGAGCCAGTTCGGCTGTTGGCAAAGCTTCTAAAACCGTCATTTTACCCACTTTGAGGTTCATGGTACAATTTTGCCGTCGGGCTGTCACCTTGTAGAAATAGGTTCCGGGGGTAATCCAGGTTACATGAACCGCAGCACCGGTATTGATTCCCCCGGTGAAGAGTGCTTCCGTTACAGGGCAATTACCCGGCGTAAGCGAAAAATTAACCCCGTTTACATTGTTGTAAAGTTCCCAGGTATAGGTATCGCCAGGAACTTCGGCTACACTCAACAGCGATGTTTGACCGGCATAAACAGTGACCTGCGCCATGGTGGGAACCACAGCCATCAGCACTGGTATCATAACCAGTAACAGACGCAGAATCATGTATTTATACCGTATCATAATTTTTTATTCAAATCGGGAAACTCAAACTTCAGATCAGATTAATCGTACTTTGTGCCCCAGTTTTACGCTTAATTACTTCCGTTTCATTTGTCGGTTTTACTTTAAATTCTTGAATTCCACTATTCATTTTTATGGATTATTTACATATTTCATTCTGTACCATACACATAGCACCCGGTGCACTGACACATTCGCAGGCATATCGAACCATTTGAAAGCCATGAGCTTTCATTCATTGCTTTTAGTCAAATAAACAAATGCAAACAACTCATTATATGATTGTTACATTCAGTTAACCTGGCTTGTGTATAGGCATACCTCTCCCTTTACCGTACCTTGAGGTCGGCATACAGTGATGGTCTCTCGCCATCGGAAGCGGGTTTTGCCACGGATCAGGGCATCGCGGGAGAGCTGGCAGATCAGGAGAAAATGACTGACCAGGGTACTTCCCGCCTGCACGACTATTGTATCGCGTGGCCTTCTTATTATTGTGTCGCGTGGCATACGGGTCATCCCACATTGGGAAAAACCTGCTGAGGTGTCGTTCGGAAAAGCTGTAGTGCTGCCATGCAACCTGGCTAAAGCAGCATCACACGGCAATCCTGTTGTACCATCGCGTATCCGGCCAGGGGATCGGCCATGTTGCATCATGGCAATTCCATCGCGTGGCATACGGGAAGTTCCGTCGCGCGGCCGCAGTGCAGTACCATCACGTGGCATGCTGCCTATACGGTCACGGGGCATCCTTCCGGTTCCATCGCGGGAATGATCGGAATTATCACACACCTTCTTAAAATCCGGCCCGTGTTTATTTTGAAGCTTCTTCATTCATGATGACTTTTAGTCATTAAATGAATCTAAACTACGATTGGGATTCCGTGTTATTTTATATCTGGATATGACCCGGTTCAATGCAACAACGGGTGATGACCTTTAAGGGGACACCACAAAGGGGCAATCACACCTGCTTCGTTTGCGGGCATGCATTAATTGCCATCTACTCTTTTTTGAGAGGAGGTGTTGTCGTTTCACAGCATCCGTTCATAAGACCATTCGTTCTTCTTGTTCAGGATCAACCAAATACAGAATCACGGCTCTGTTAAACTAGTGCCAAACAACGTTATAGGGGTATCAGTCCCGCACTTATGCGGAAACTACCCTGAGAAAAACTAATCTATTCTCTGTTACTATCGGTTGTAAGCACATAGGAACAACGCACTAAGTCTGGTACACTTTCTCCTACCCTCTTTCCCTTCCGCCGGCACATACACAGCTAACGGAAGGACTTTCCGGCATTAAAAAGCAACATTAAACGGTCACGCTGTTACGGCTTAACAGGAAGGAATGGAGTTGGACTGACTGCCTGAACGTCTGGTCTTGGAAGAATGGTTTGTAAGGCAATATCGTTTGTAAAACCATCTACAACTAAAGGAGGACAGGGCGGGCTATTGGGGCCGTTATCGAAATGAACATCACCCAGTGGAGGCGTTGCCGTCAACAAGGTGATACCATCAACTGCCACAGCAACCTGCTCAGATGTTAATCCTTCATAATTTAAGGCGCCGACCGAGTGGTCGATGATCACCCTTAGGAAAATGGATTCACCGGCAGCACCAATGGTAGTTCCCGTGGCAGGCACTACATTATCTGCGCTGGTATAAACACCGGCTGCCAGGTTCATAACATGGGTCACAGCAAAGGTAGCTGCACTTGACCATACTACTTCGGCAACGGTTTCTTTAGGATCGTAACCTGCTACAGTTACGCTGGGCAGCCACGATTCAGACCAGTTAGCTGCTACTACTTCAAAGTACAGCGTATCGGCACCAAAGTCATAGATTACCCCTTCCGGAGCGGTGGCATCATAAGCTGAACTCACGATTGGAGAGATACAGCGGTCCATGTTAATGCCGTATCCGGGTTGTAATACCTTGCTTTTATCAAGGTTGGCAATATCAAGCGTAAAAGCGTTAATTGGCTGAATTTTAAACACTTTCATGTTATTGGGGGAGCATTGCCCATTATCATTTACTACATTGATGATAACAAAGACAGGATTGGCCGGGTCGTAAACAAAGCTCTTCCAGGTCAGTGAAATCGTGTTTCCATCAACGGTACCCACATTATAATTGATACCGGCAGCTGATAGATAGGAACTGGTTCCCGGGATCTGGGCAGTAGCAACCAGGACTTTATTCGTAATAAAGGTTTGATCCTGGGTTACCCGCCACAGGTAGGTTTTGGTGCCCGGAGGCGTTGGAACATTCACTTCATAGGTATAGGGTGTACCGGCAATCGGGTGCATGGCATCCGCCGGGAGACAGGTAATTGCGCGCGGTGTGAGCTGCCCGAAAGCAGTAGAGATTCCAACGGCAAAAATAGCCATCATCAGGAAGGAAAGTTGCTTTTTCATTTTAGTGAAATTAGATGTTAAATTGTTGTGTGAATTTGTGTGAGTAAGCGCAATTGTCTTGGAGTAATTCGTTTGTTTGAAGTTGTTGTCCGCAGGGCGGATGGGATTTTAGCTTTTGGTCGTTTTCATAGGCTGGGTTTTGGTGAAACATCAGTTAGATGGTAATTTATTTATTGTACTCTTGGGATTTCAAAATTCAGGGCTCATCTGCATAAGTCATCGATGACCTATTGCTTGATCACCAAAGGCCGGGGCGTTATGGTAATGGTGGCTGAAACAGCCAAGGAGGCTTTCCCGTTACAATCCACTATCTGGTAAGTGATTGAATGAATTATATCGCCTGTAGCGCTTCCCGGCAACTTTATATCGACTCCATAGGCTGAAGGCTGGCCGGTGAAATAAAGTGCCGGCAAAGCAGGCAGGTTGGTGCTGTCAGCGAAATTTATTCTCCAGCGGATGTCAACGGCACATAATAAGCCACAATTATCAGTAAATGTGGCCGGGTCAAGATCCAGCACCTTGCTGCCGGCGGCCAACAGGTAATATTCCGGCCTGTCAGGCATAATATCCATGGTAGGATCGTAATAATCAGCCGTGTAAATATCTTCGACACAGAAGCTGAACGGCCCGGGAGCCAAAAAGGCAGGCGGCTGATTATCCACAACGGTAATGACCTGGAAACAGGTGTCAGCACCCGAAACATTGGATGCAATCCACATGATGGTAGTTTTGCCTAGGTTAAAAGTATAAGGATTAGGTACAATCGGGCCTGTTCCAGACCCGGAAGTTGCACCAGTCATTGACCAGGAAAAAATGACGTTTAATCCTGTATTGATTTCAGGTAAGCCAGGGTCAAGCGATGCAAAACACACATTTGCTTCAGCATTTATCATGATATCCGAATTGCATGTGATATCAGGAGGATCACTAGGAGTCACTGTCACCTGAAAAGAACAACTGGTTGAATTCCCACATTGGTCAGTTACAATGTATGTTATCGTTGTCACACCAATATTAAACTGGAATGGACTGGGAATCAAACCAATTCCGGTGCCGATAGTTGGCATTGTCATAGACCAGTTTACAATCATATCATCAACCAGGGTGCAATCATCCAAAACAGCAGGTGGATTAATTAAGACGGTTGCATAGGTATATCCCGCATCAGCCTGAACGAATGTTGATGAAGGACAAATTATCATGGGAGGTGCAACATCTTCAACCTGAATTGCATCCTCGCATAGAGCATTACACCCATACATATCTGAAGTCATCAGGCTTAGAGTGAAACTCTGGTTACAGGTGTTGCCAGCATTCACACTCACAGTAGACTTACCGTTTGGACTGCTTATACTGGCATTTCCGGAAACAGACCAGCCATAAGTGCTCATCCCTCCCAGTCCTGAATAAGTATTCCCGATGGACCCGGGGCAAACAGGGTTTTCCCCGTCAATAATGCAGGTGGGCAATGAATGAACAATAACTGTAAATGCAGAAGCCAAAGCACTTGAACAGTTATTGGCTGAAGTTACAGATACCAGATTGTAGCTAAATGTTCCGGCTATAGAAGTTGGTATTACCACATTTACACTTTGTCCAGATATGGTTGAGACATTTTGGCTGGCACCGCCATTGATGTTGTATGTAAATGTATAAGGTTCTGTACCTCCTGAACCGGTAAAGGTGACCACTGAATAAGGGGCATATTGGCAAAGTGAAGTAGGCCCCGATGCAATTGCTGTAGGCAAAGGAAGAACGGCTACAGATACAGAATCAGTAAGAGGGTTGCATCCGTATCCATCTGTTACAGTTAGATGATAAGTCCCGCTTCCCGCTATCTGAATATTCGGAATATTGGGATCCTGTAGGTGAGAATTAAACCCGTTAGGGCCTGTCCAGTGAAATACAATTGGAGGTCGCCCCCCGCTGATATTGGCATACAATTGAAGCGTTCCGCCTGAACAAATTACAGGAAGATTGCATGCAGGGTTAATGCTGGAAGGGATTTGGGCAAGCGTTCCAAATGAAATATCGTCCAATCCGAAATCATTTCCATTAGCGGATGTATTCAGGTCAAGGATTTCAATCAAGGCTGTAGTTGAAGAACCTGAATTCCACATTCCATAGAACCTGTCCTTGAGCAGCCAGGGATTATTGACAATATCCTGGCCTGAGGTAAGCAAAGCTGTTGTACCGACCTGTTGACCATTCACCGAAAACCTTAACTCTGCAAAAGGTGCAACATTGTTCAGGCTCATAGCCCAAGCAGAAAAATAGTAATCTGTGTTTGGTATTATAGAAACAGTTTCACGCCACACATAAGGCTGTGGAGCATATTTAGCGCCATTTACAATGAGATAGTTTGCTGTTCCAGTGCCAGTGCCGGACGTATGATCATAACCCCAGAAGTTCGGGTGGTTATATTGAGCATTATTATTGACCGCATATTCGCTTTCGGGAGCAATAAGCCCATTTGCCGTGGGATCATATACATATCCAGATAAAAATCCTGAATTGCCTAACGAGAAATTACCATTAATTACAAGTTCTGTTGAAACTGAATAAAAAGCAGTAGCTGAACATCCATAAGCATTGGTAACAACAACACTATACACCCCAGCTATATCAACCAATATTACCTGAGAGGTGGCTCCAGTACTCCATAAATATGTACCTCCCCCGCTTGCCGTTAACTTTATCTTCCCCGGAATAATGCAATATTCTGCAGATATTGCTGCAGCAGGAGCCGGGTAAGCGGCTACAACCACAGATGCACTTGAATTACAGCCAGTTAAAGCATCTATATAATTTACCGTGTAATTAGTTGTGTTTGTTTGGATCACGTTTGCAGGATTGGCTATAGATGAAATAAACCCAACCGGACTCGAAGTCCATGTAATTGCTGGAATTATTGCGGGAGTGCCAGTTAATGTAACGTTATCAATTGCCCAGTACCTTCCCCTGTTTGAACCACAATAATAGTTGAACCTGATCAGCAAAGCATTACTGTTGATATAGGCTGAACCCAGGTTGATGTTCTCATTCTGAAAAGCTGAGGCAGTTCCCCTGTCGGCTGTATAAATTGCAACAGCTGTCCAAGAAGTTCCATTATTATTGGAAACTTCAACTTTTGCCGATTCACCTGTTGTACTGTTATTATCATAATAATGCCAGAATGAAAGCGACAGGCTGGCATACCCCGTTGTATTCAGAAGCGGTGAAACCAAAGAAGCTGAAGTAACTGTTCCATTCTGTGAACGGCTGTCCGACATGTAAAACTGGCTTGCATCATTGGAATGAAAAGGCAAACTATTTGTGACATATCCATCAGATCGCAAGGTCCATGCAGCACTGGCAGGCACACCTCCGGTCGAAATATTTGTTCTTGTCCAGTTATTAGTTGCGTTGGCAAATCCCTCACTCAGTATTACAGTGGGAAGACTGCAATTTGAAGAAGAAAAAAGATCAAACACGTTACCCGGGCATACTGAAGTCACAGAAGAACTTGCAGAAACAACCGGCAATGGATTAACCGTTACTATAATAGAAAAAGGGTTCCCCTGGCAGTTATGACCGGTTGAGGTAGGAATGACGTTATATTGAACTGTTCCTGAAATAGTATTTCCTGGACAATTTAAAACTTGGTTGATAACATTCCCGTTTCCTGGCAGGGCACCAGTAATTCCACCAGTTATAATTCCGACCACCCAGGTATAACTACATGGCACAGATGATGTTAATGGAATAGCACATGCCGCTCCACTGCATACCGTAACTGAAGCCAGATTTGTAACAACCGGTTTCGGGTGTACAGTTACCAGTATACTGAATGGTGTATTAACACAGAAACCTGTTATAGAGACCAGAGAAATATTATAGGTCACTGTTCCATCGAAAATGTGATCCGGGTTATTCAAAACCTGGGCTATCTGTGTTCCTGAACCGGCAGTAGCACCGGTGATCCCACCGGTAATTACTCCGACGGTCCATGAATATGTGGATGGTATGTTTGCCGTTAGATTGATTCCTGTAATGGCTCCACTGCAGATTTCAAAAGAATTTGAATTAGTCATAACAGGCTTTGGATTCACCGTGAGTGTAAGGGTAAAAGCAGGCCCTGTGCATCCCTGTGAGCTAACAGGAACCACTGTGTATAAAATAATTACAGGATTTTGCGTAATGTTTGTCCAGGAATCATCAGAAATAATGTTGTTCCCGAATCCATTGCCAATAATCGGGTTCCCACCAGAGGCAACAAGGCCATTACTATTGATGTTGGTAATATTATAAGTTGAAACAGGCACCCCGTTTGCACTGGATCCTAAAATAGCACTGCTTGGAACATCACTGCAGGCACTGACATTCTGACTATTAACTAATGGAGATGGATTAATGGTCACAACAATTGAAGTGGAGGTATTTTTGCACACATCTGCCATAGCTGTAATGTTGTAGGTTACCTCCGAAGGCAATCCAGAAGTATTCTCAATTATTTCATTAATAATATGTCCAGATCCGGTTGGAGCAAACAAGGTTCCCGCCCCCCCCGTTAAAACGGCTACCCAAGAGAATACAGTCCCAGTGATATTGCTTGTTAAAGTTATATGGGTCGAGCCTCCTGAGCAGATAGTCTGTGAAAGTGAGACCGGCACAACTGTTATTGTTATAATCTGGTTCAACGATACTGTAACACTATTGGTACTTATACAATTTGTAACTGTATCAGTTTCAACAAGAAAATATGTAGTGGACACTGCAGGAGTAACAATAATAACAGGAAGTGATGAAGTAAATCCGGAAGGTGAAGATGTCCATCTGTATATATTTCCAGCCACTCCGGCATGACCAAGTTGCGCACTTGCACCTTCACAAATAATTATACCAGGACCCGTATAAGCCGCAGGATTGGGATTTACGATTACATTCCGACCTGTGGGAATACCGTTACCACAACTATTTAATGGAGTAACTATTATATTTCCTGAACTTATTCCTGCTATTACATTTATAGAATTGGTTCCTTGTCCACTTATGATCGTCCAATCTGTCGGGATGCTCCAGTTGTATGAAAGCTGCGGAATCCCAATTACAAAATAGGTTTGAAGTGAATTCTGACATATGGAAAAATTGCCAGAAATAGTTCCTGGCGAAGCAGGCAATGGACTCACCGTAACTACTAAGGTCAGATTTGTTCCATTTCCGCAAGCATTTGAAGGAGTTACTTGGATTATCCCTGATTGGGTTCCTGTAGTAACTGTTATGGAG
>JBAXXB010000196.1:0-8787 GCA_037128115.1 Bacteroidota bacterium | reverse complement strand
AATCTTTCACCCCTGGATGTCATTGTAGCTTTTTTTTTAGAAAATCGTTCTGTACCTGAAGTTTTCCTATTTGTGCATACAATTGTTGGACATCTATATCGTTTTCCTTGTCTTTTGGCTTATCGGATGAAAATAGTGCGGGAAAATTACTCATTGCCTGAGTTTTCCACAGCGAGATTTGAGTCGGTTGCAACTCGTACTTCTTTGCTAAACTCTCTAAGGTTTCCCTCTCTTTTAGAGCTTCCAGTACCACTTTGGCCTTAAACTCTTTACTGAATTTCCTTCTGGTTGTTGACATGCTAGTAAATTTTTAAAGTTAATACTTAATATCTTAACTAGCTGTCCAATTTTTGGGGAGTATTATATTATTGTTGTTTTATTTGTGATTTTCGGGATTAAGATATTGAGAATAGTAAAAAATAGTTTTCAGGCATTGGCATCTTTGAAGCGCTTTATTGCCTTTATGTTTATTGTCTATTTTTTAATATTCATGGGTGTAATAGTTTTAATAACTCAAAACAAATTGGAACTAACAAATTGGTTATTTACACTTTACATAATCCCATATATTAATGGTTTAATCTTTTTCATGAATGTAACTTGTAATAGCCAGCAAGAAAAGAACTGAAGTCTCTCCCGCTAAGTATGTCCTAAAGTAAAGATAAGAATTAAAATAGTTCTTTTACATTTTGTATAGAAGGTGAAGGGATTACTGAGAAGAGATGAACCTTAGCAATAGCTTTGTAGGCAGATATTGCCCCTCTCGTTCTCCGTGGTGTTCCATAAACAAGTGTTATCCTGAGTCTGAGACCCAGGATACGATAGCAAAAAAATATGTTGCAATACCAATATCCCTAATACAGAGAAACCAGGAAAGGGTTGGCTCATTAAAACCCTCCCCCCCCCTATAAACTACTTGTCCTGTTAAATATCTTTTAAAATGACACAAGGTTCTAAGAAATATGAGAACTCGGATATGCCTCATACACGCATCATCACACACCATGACTGATTAATTATACCAAAGTAGATTATTCAAGGGTTGACATGGCTATACGGTCCGTTCTGGACTATGTGCATGAGGTTAAAGGCGAGAGGAGGGTTGTAAAGAGATTGAAACAGAGTGCGGGCTAGTGCAGCCCTCTTTACAGGGTCAGTATACTCCGGCTTCTTTTAAAGTTTTACAGGACAGCAGTGTTAAGCGATATAGAAAGGTGTCGTTTAGCGATTATCATGTGAAACGGCACCTTTTTATAAAGCAGATGGTTAATGTCCTGACATAATCTTGTGCAATTCTTCTTTGGTTTTTCCCAGTTTGATTTGAAGTTTTCCAAGCATTTCATCTTTTTTACCTTCGGCAAACATCAAATCATTGTCCGTTAAGTTTGCAAATTCCTGTTTGAGCTTACCTTTCTGCTCATTCCAGTTTCCTGTTACTTCTGTTGTGTTCATTTTTTTTGAAATTTATTTGTGAATGAATTTTCACGATACAAATGTGATTCCATTAATTTCAGAAAGCATTACACAACTTTGGGAATAAGTTACATCATTCATACACATACTTTGGAGGCTGTATTATGGTGTTTCCTAAATCAAGATAACTATTCAAATGCTGTTCTAAAAGGAGTGAATCTTGGTGAAGATACTGATACAATAGGAGCATTGATTGGTGGTTTAGCTGGAATTACATATAAGGATATTCCCACCAAGTGGATTGATTTACTGGTGAAAAAGAAAGAAATACTTGTTCTTATTGATGTGTTCATTAAAACCCTTCCGAATTGATATTATTTACTTGCCTTATTTAAAAGTTGGTATCGATTTGAAAACAGCATTCCTTTTTACAAGGTTCTAAGATATTTGTGAATCCTTATTAGTCAGTCTTGCATGAAAGAACTAATTATCTAGCTTTTTCTCGATATTATGTTTCAAAAACTTCTAACTTGAAGGTTTTGGTTGTACCCATGAATAATGTAATGGGAGATTTCAGTTTCCAACTAACTACTTGAATTTAGAAAATGTCTTTTATATCATATTCATTTCCGCCATAAACATATCGCCAGAAAACATCCACATTCCCGGTCAATTTTTTCACTCCAGCTTGATCCATTCCTGCTCGAATACATCTTGTAAAAAAGAATTTTTTACTACTATGAAAAGTGATTAATTTCCATTTCGGAAACATTTCCCGGAACCGATCCATTCCTTTCCTATAAACATATAAAGTTGGTTCATTTAAAGTATATATTCCTTTTTTTAGGAGATGATTATTTAGATTGAATAAATATGTGTGAAGATATCGGTTTATTAATCCGTTAGAAGGTATCTCCTTGGAATTACATTGAAGTTTGCGAAAATGTTGAACTAAATTATAATCGTATTTTTCTAATAACTGTTTAGTCAGAGGCGTTACTTGCAATTTTATATCTGCATTTGTTTTTGAAGTTGTTAAGTTTATCATATTAATAGCATTATACCTGTTTAACTCAAATATATCTGAATATCTTAGGGAAGTGTTGCAGCCGATTAAAAATAGATCACGAGCATACATGGAAGTTTTATCTTCAACTTCAAATTTCTTCATAGATTCATATTCAATGTCAGTAAGTGTATAAATATTCTCAAATTCTTTATTGCCCTCTAAATGTCTGAGGGTAAAAGCCTCATAGTCTTTATAATGATTCACATCCTTAACTCCCCGAAGAAATGTTTTTAAGTATTTAAACTTCTTTTTTATCGTATCATTTACAATGTCCCTTTTCAAAAGGAAATCTAAGAACCCATCCAGAAAAGATTCTGTAATATCTTTAAAATTAATCGGTTTTCCTCCACAAAATTCTTTTAAATCGTTATATAAGGTTACATACCCTCTGTCGTCTTTGATTTTATTCCGTTTTTTTGCAAGCCACAATTGATAATTTACTAAAACATCAAATTCTTTATTCTTTTTTGCTGCTTTTTCATAAAATTTGTGTTTTACATAATTTATATCAGGAGGTAAATCAAAGCTGGTTTCGTTTTTGTGTTGGAACCTGAAATCACTTACAATAGTGTTAATTTTAGTTCTTAGTTCAATCAATTCATTATTTAATTTTATAGGATCTTGATCAATTTGCTTTACAGTTGCAAGAATTCGCTGCGATTTAATATCGAAATCCTTTTCTCTGATTTTTATACCACTATTAAGTCTCACTTGTTGCCCTTTGTTAGAGTAAATTAGTTGAAGGGCCTGTAAATTTCTTTTATCTTTATACCCTTTTAGAATGTAATGTGGTTCCATAAAATCTTTGTTCTTTTTTATAATTCATATCCCTTTTTTAATAGAAAGTTTTAAAAACTTAATATCATGGGTAAAGGTAGAGATGCGCTGAAACGCGCACAAATATTGATGTTCGCGGCAGAAAATATTTTTAGGAAGATTTTAATGTTGAAAAAATTGTTCCGTTTTTGTTCCAGTTATTGAATGTATTTGAATGGAACGGAAAGATGTAATTATAAATATTTTTATATAAATCGTTGACAATATGACAAGTTAGGTAACTTGTAATGGAACTGAATAGAACTGAATACCCTGAAAATTAGTCCTGTCGGGGAGTGTACGGTAGTGCTGATCAATATAGGGCTTTAGGGTTTCCACTATAAACTTCATGTATTTTTCACCATCGCCTCCGCCATATTGCGTATTCGACCAGGGTGTGTATTCTGAAATCCGGTCTGCACCCCCGTTATCGATCCCTACTACCAGTGGTACTCGTTTTCCTTCAGCTGCCAGTTTATTTAGTGTTTCATCCACTTCCCACTCGCCTGAAAAAGAGGTTATTGCATCAAACAGATTTTGGCCATCGTGCATGTAGAGGACCGGGTAGCTGGAGCCGGAAGTTTCGTAAGCAGGCGGGAAATACATCCATATTCTCCTGTTCCGGTTCAACTGGGGTATAAAAAAGTCCGTACTTATAATCTTTACGTTCGATGCCGCCGTTGAATTGCCTCCTCCACCAGCATCCGCCCAATTAAAAATAGTTATACTCACCGAATCGCTGTTTCCAAAAGTGTAGGTGCGATCTGATATTTCTTCGCCTCCGGCTCCTTTTTCGACCGTAGCCCACGAACCCCGGGTAAACTTGAAGTTAATAACGGTGCCTGTCGCCTGGGGTGCCAGCGTTATACTCCATTTCCCTGCATTGTTTTTATGAAGGAGATAGGCAGGCGATCCAGGCTCCCAGCCTGTAAAGTTTCCTGCGATATAGAGGCTGTCCTGGGGCGGAGTATAGGATGGCAGGGTTACTACTGTGAAAGTTACCTGGGCGAATGCATGTGATGCAACGAAACCCATGAGAATATAGATTATAGGTAGCAGTTTTTTCATCCTAATTTTATGTTTTCGGCTGGTAAAGTTTAGTTAATATCGTTTTCAGGCTGTTTTGTTGATACTATTTTCAAGCTCAGGTCACAGTGACGCCGGCATATTGCTAATAATTTTTCCAGAATTTATCTTCCTCTGGTATGTTTTTAACGTACTCCTGGGCCAGGGGGTCAAATTGCAGTATGCCAAATAAATACCAGGCAGAGGACGAAATGCAGGGTTTTGTGTCCGCACCTGTCCACAAGGGATCGGTGGCGTAGGCCGTTCCCAGGTTGCTCGCATAAGGGATTCCCAATGTGGTGGGGAATAAACTACTTCCCGTGATCAGTTTTTCCATTTCTGCAAGGTAATAGTTAGCCAGCTGTATTTTTCCGGCTTTCTGGAAAGCAACCACCATTTGTCCTGTGCCTTCCAGCCATACATCGTCCTTATCAATATCAAAACAGTAGCCGGTTATAGCAATGCCGTTTAAGGAAGCGGTTTTTGTTGTCAGGTAAGTATCGGCCTTTTCCAGAACGGAGTAAGGGAAATCTTCGAAAGTACAGAATCCCCAGCTGTGATTATCCGTGGCATACTGATATTTATTGCCTGGCCACGAAATCAATAGCTTTTCAGATGGGTTCCACCTGTTGATTTCCAGGTAATTCAATAATTTTGAGTGAAATGAATCATAACCTGGTACGGCATTAAAAGCGTCTATCATTCCTTCCGTGACTTTCCCAAGGCTGCTTCCGTCGGGATTGTACCCGCCACGGATACTTCCATCCGAATCCTGCAGTGATCGTATCCAGTTTGACAGTTCCGAAATCAGGTGCTGGTATTTGATATTATCCACTTTTGCAGCATAATTATTCAGTGCTATCAACAGCCAGGCATTATCACCAAGCCAGTACTTGCCGTTGGGTGTTCCGTTTTTATCCCTGAACTGTGAAAAACCACCCTTGCCGACACGTAATTCGCTGTCGATCCTATTGTTGAAAAAATCCAATACGGCTTCGGCTTTGCTGTTATCGTTGCGGGCCATAAAAACCAGGGCTGCAAGGGCGTTGTCGTAAAGTGACACAAAATTGCTGTTTTCGGTGCTTTCGAGCAAACCATTGGCAAGCTGCATATGTGTAAACCAGGCATACACATTTTCAGAAAGTATGTTTTGATGTGGCATTAGGCGGGCTGTGAAAATTATGTTTTGAGTCATGTCGCTAACATGCACGGCCTCAGGTGTAAATGTGAAATCAGGATCAACCGGCTGAATTGTTGTACTTTTATTTATAAGTCCTGATTGCCATGATCCCAGGGAATCAGTCAGTACAAATACATCCTGCCCGTAATATACTTTGATGTCCTTAATTCCTGTTCCCAGGGTATCCACTATCCTTCCTGAAACAACAAATTCGCTGGACATGCTATCCACTTTGTCCCTGCATGATGCCAGCATGAACAAGCAACTCAAACACACAATTCCCAGGACGATGATTTTCAGATTCATAGCAATTCAGTGGTAAGAAATACAATATTACATAACATACGGATGCTATGGATAAAGTTCTTTAAAATCTTTACAGACTGTCTTATTCCATTTGACGCTTTTGGGGTTTATGCAGGCAGAACTTCCTGGCTAAGCTCAAATCCCATCTATTCTGGCATCCGTTTCCCATCGGATCGGTATTTTTCTTTCTTTTGCATAACTTAAAATCTTTACCTCCAGTTTATGAAAAATAAAACCTCCCTGCCGGAACAACCAGGGCTGAAATCCTTTCCGCGGAGTTTCTGGACCGTGATCACCATGGAGTTTTTTGAACGGGGATCCTATTACGGCGTGATGTCGGTACTATCGGTCTACCTGGTCATGAATACTTCAGAAGGTGGTTTAGGCTTCTCGAAGGAAAGTGTCGGGGTTATAAAGAGTACAATCACACCTTTGCTGTATTTCCTGCCCATACTGGCGGGTGCCCTGGCCGACCGCTTCGGCTACCGCCGAACCCTGATGCTGGCTTTTACGGTAATGAGCACAGGTTACTTTTTCACCAGCCTCTCTACTTCTTATGGAATGGTTTTTCTTAGCCTTGTGCTGATGGCAGTAGGTGCCGGGTTTTTTAAGCCGATAATTTCCGGAACCATAGCCAGGGTGACCGACGAAAGCAATTCTTCACTCGGTTTTGGAATTTACTACTGGAGCATTAACCTGGGCGCTTTTATTTTCCCGCTGATCCTTGTTCCTTACCTGAAGGGTATTGGCTGGAGCTATATATTTGTCATGGCAGCCGTAGGGACGGGTTCCATGTTGTTACTTAACCTTTTTGTATACCGCGAACCACCTAAACCTAAAAATACCAAGCCATTAATTGATGTTTTTAAGGGCATTTTCCTGGTGCTGAAGGATTACCGGTTCCTTCTTATGATCTTTATCTATTCGGGTTTCTGGATTCTGTATTTCCAGATGTTCGATACCGTACTCTGGTACCTGAAGGATTACATTGACATGACACCAGTGAATAATGTTGTAAATGCTTTTCTAGGCCTCTTTATGCAGCATCCTTCCTGGAAATTCGATGCAGAGCATGTAACCGTCATCAATGCGGGCTGTATTATACTGCTTCAACTGGCAGTTTCGAAAATAGTGCGCAAAATCCCCGCATTGCCAACCATGATAGCAGGTATCGCTATGGGAACGGTTGGAATGGCCATACTTTCCATCTCGACCTATGCCTGGGTATTTATAGGCGGCATTATTATTTTCTCCATAGGTGAAATGACGGCACATCCTAAATTTATCTCTTATGTAGGGCTTATAGCGCCTGCCGACAAGAAAGCTCTCTACCAGGGGTATGCTTTCTTGTATGGCGTAATTGGCAGCGGCATTGGCGGAGTACTCGGCGCTTCCCTCTATGTTCATTTTGTTGATCACCTGCACCGTCCCGGGGTACTATGGTTTATTTTCAGCCTGATAGGGGTGGCAACAATTGTCGGGCTGCTGCTTTACAACAGGTTTATTCTCCCCAGTGAGAAAGGGGATGCGTCAAGTGTGGAAATTTAAAAGGAAGCAGGTTGATTGAAGGAAATTGTCCCCTACTTACAACATCGCGTCTCCCAATTTCCTTCTCTCTTTGTCTCCTAGTAACTCCTCCTCCTTATCACGAATTCTCCCTAACCCCCAAATCCTAACCCCCAAACCCTAAATCCACATGGAATTCGAACTAATCGATCACGAATATATACAGCTAAACCAGTTAATGAAGCTCCTGGGGCTAGTCGAATCAGGAGGAGAAGCCAACCAATGCATAGTCGATGGCCTGGTTAAAGTAAATAATGCAGTTGAATACCAAAAGCGTAAAAAGCTGAGACCGGGAGATGTTGTTCTTTTTAACAGGCAGTCTATCAAAATCACTTAAGGGATTGGTTTGTTTTAAAGGCATGTATACACAGGTACAGGTTCGAAACAAAAATCCCTGCCACAAATGAGTAACAGGGATTTTATAACCATCAATCCTAAATCATTCGTATTTCTTTAACAGTTTACCAGTTCGGATTTTGAGATATACATGCTGTATTCCTGTTTCAAGGTATGAATAAGTTCTTTTACAGGGATAATTTTATCGGTTTTCCATACATTGCTCCCCGCGAAAGCATATCCTCTCCTGAAATTACCGCGAAGCGCCGACGTCAGTGAAGCCATAATGCAATAGGGAGCCGTACTTATATCGCAGGTGCGTATACAATTACACGGGCAGGTTTTGGGTTGGCGCTTCCCTGCTTCAACTTCATCCAGGAAAGGTGATTTAATGGCCCGTCCCGGCATGCCTACAGGGCTTTTTATGATCTTAACATCTCCTTTTTTAGCATCCAGGTATGCCTGTTTGAATTCCATAGAGGCATCACATTCGTCGGTTGTCACGAAACGGGTACCCATCTGTACCCCCGAGGCTCCCAATTCCAATATTTTAACAATATCAGCGCCTGAGTAGATTCCACCTGCTGCTATCACGGGAATGTTTTTCCCATTGATCAAACCAATTTCGTTAACTACTCTGACAACTTCCGGGATCAGTTTTTCGAGGGCAAAGTTTTCGTCAAATATCTGTTCGAGTTTAAATCCCAGGTGTCCCCCTGCTTTAGGACCTTCAACTATAACTGCATCGGGCAGGTAATTATAATTCGCAAGCCATTTATTACAGATTAGGGCGGCAGCCCTTCCCGATGAAACTATTGGTACAAGGCGGGTCTTGCAGCCGGGAGTAAGGTACTTTGGCAGATCAAGCGGAAGCCCGGCCCCGGAAATAACAATGTCGATGCCCTCCTCAATGGAAGTGCGTACCAGCTCGTCGTAATTAGTGAGTGCAACCATAATGTTTACACCCAGTATGCCGGATGATTTCTCCCTTGCTTTCCGGATTTCATAACGAAGACCTGAAATGCAATTAGCCAAA
>JBAXXB010000195.1:0-8822 GCA_037128115.1 Bacteroidota bacterium | reverse complement strand
AGTCGCCTAGTATAATGCAGCGGGCTGTTTCGGAGACCTTGATGTTGGTTGGAACATGCCTGTGCCCGAATACGAAAAAGTCAATATCGGGCTTTTGTACAGCCGTTTCGCGTGAAAATACGAGCAAAACCTCTTTTTCTTCGAGGGTGTATTTTTCGTCACGCTCCTCTTTGATCATATTCGAAATACGGCTTCCCCTTGAGAAATACAGGCCTAACTTGATGCCCAGATCAGGGTGCAGCCAGCGGAACAGGAACTGGTGGAAACTAGATGAGAACACTTTTTTAAGGAACTTATATCCCTTATCTCCGGGGCCTAGTCCATCACCATGTGCCAGGAAGAACTTCTTTCCTTTCAACTCCACTTCCAGGCTAGCGTTGTGTATAATCACCCCCGATTCTTCGTTCAGGTAGTTAAAGGCCCAGAGATCGTGGTTACCCCTGAAAAAATGCACGGGTGTTCCCTTTTCGGTGATTTCGGCAAGTTTGCTGAATAAGCGGGTATAGCCTTTAGGTACTACGGTCTTGTATTCGAACCAGAAATCGAACAGATCGCCCATAAGGTAAATGGCTTCGGCATCTTTTTCGACCATAGTAAGCCATCGGACGAGCTTTTTCTCGCGTGAAAGGCTGCTTAAACGGTCGGGAATGCCCAGATGGAAATCACTTGCAAAATATATATGGGTCTTCTTTGATTCCATCAGGCCGTAGGTGAAGTGTCTTAATGAGTTCGTCAAAAATAGTCATTTTTTGCTTTTGGCAGGCTATACTCAGCAGTAGTTATCTGTGCGGACATAAAACACTGGTATTCAGACAGTCCGAATCCGGTATTATAAATTGCTCTTAACCAGGGCACCCAGTTCGCTTAAACCAGGGTCACGGCAAACAATAGTGCCATCTTTCGCTACAAGTATCATTTTGGGAATAGCCCTTATTCCATAGGTTTTGCAATAGGCTGATGCCAGCCCTTTCGGATCGATCAGCTGTATCCAATGGGCCCGGTCGAGGGCATAAGCCTTTTGCCAGAGATCGGTATCCGAGTCGACCGAGACGGCATAAATCTCAAAACCCCGGCTATGATGTAGGCTGTATATAGCAGCCAGGTTCACATTGGTTTGCCTTGAACGGGCATCCCAACTGCTCCAGAAATAAACCAGGGTAAGTTTTCCTCTTAGTGACGAAAGGTTTATTTTCTTCCCTTTTGCATCCGGTAAGCTTATTTCGGGTGCCGGCAATCCCGGCTTTAGAGTTTTATCATGTTCCCTGATATCGGCCAACTGTGCCCTGATGTCTATCATGCGGGCATGAAAAGGCAATACCAGGCTGTTATGCGGATAAGAGATGATAAGAGCACTGTCGAGTTTCAGGAATAAGTCTGGTTGGGTTTGCTCCGATACCAGCGGGTTAGGACCGAAATTTCCGGAGATAACCAGCAGGGCTGCGAGCGAATTGGAATGTGTATCCACGAAATGAATGACCTTTTCTTTCTGGTTATTGAAAATCCCCAGGTAAGCCGAATCCAGCCTGCTTTTAATACCGGCGAAGTCCGGGTTGTTGTGGCTTTCGGCAAACACCCGTGATAAGGAATCCACTTTTTCGAGGTTCGATTGCGTAAAACGGGAGTACTCAGCATAAAGCTCAGATCCGGCTGATCCTTTTATAGTATAATTCTTTTGCAGGGAAGCTCCGTCTCCATTCAGACTCAGCTTTTCGCCCGGCGAAACCACCAGGGTAATTTCATCCCGGGGATTTTGGCGCAGAGCATAGAAACCGGCTTCTTTTACAGGGAACGAAATACTGAAATTTCCACTGGCATCGGTGCTTACTGAATCCAGGAGGCGGTCGCTCCCGGGTAATACCTGGTAAATATAAAGCCGGGTGTTGGCCAGATGAGTTATAGTTCCATTAATCAGGGCTTTATCTCCCGAAAGGTTTTTACAAGCCCCAAGCAGGGCTAATCCAAACAGGACAATAAAGAAGTATGAAGCAGCACGCATATAAGAAGTCGGAATTTGAATACAAAGGTCGTGAAATATCTTGGTCGAGCACTGACTTTTCAACTTGTTCAAACGGCGGAATTATATGTTCGACGTGAATTAAATTATTTAGACTTTTGACGATTAAAAATTACTTCGTTATTTTTAAAAGGCTGATGGCTGGACGATGACAAGTGGAGGGCTTTAAGCTTTGCTTCCTTCTATAAAGCGGGTTAAACTGAGAGATTGAAATATTTAGTTCTCCCACTTTGAGGGCTGAGATAGCTGAGCTCAGTATAATTGTACTTAAATATACTGACAAATCCCGTCAGAGGTATGGCGGTCAATGAGGCTTGAAATATACTCGAAAGTCCACCTTTTGAGATAGCTTTTGGCAATCTTGCGGGTTATCTCGGAATATTCAGTTTATCGGGATTCTGCCTGCAATCCCAAACTTTCAGTATAATTATTCTGTCATAGAGTATTTCGTAGAATAAAATATAATCTTCAATAATCAGTCCCCTAATCTGATCTAGTTTTGTTTTTACTCCAACTTCGGGGTTTTTCGCTGCAGCTTTCAGCTCAGTTTTAAACTTCTTATAAAGTTTTCTGGAGTATTGTCCGCTTTTGTTTCTTTGCGTATAGAGTTCAAGAATTTCTTGTACTTGAATTTCAGAAACTTTTGTCCAGATTACTTCCCTCTTAGCCATTCTTCTACCTTTTGGTCCATTTCTTCCTGTGAAATCACCATGCCTTTCTTTGCTTTTTTGCTTGTTGATAGCAGCTCGTTTTCCTGTTCATCCGTTAATTCAATAAAGGCCTCTTTTCCCTTATAGTCCAATATAGTTTTAATAGCATTAAGAAAGTCAATGTCTTCAATTCTTGATATCCTATAAATGAGTTCTTGTTTCAATTGAATGGTGTCCATGTTATTGCCTTTAAATCCGGTATAAAGTTACAAAATTATCAGGAATTCAGATGGATTCATCCAGTGTAATTTGTTCTCAGTCCCTATCTGATAAGTCAAATAGCTGTTTCAACATACCCGCTTCACTTCCGCTTAAAAGACGGGACCGGCTTTATGAATGTTATACTCTCAGAAGGTTGAGTTATAGTAGCGAAATACCAGTTTCATTAAGCAGGTCAAACATGCCACTGCGGTAATGTATTGTAAATTAGCCTAATGGCTAGGATTGTTAATCAGTGCCAGTTTGGTAAACAGGCGGAATAATATGGTGGAATGTAGGAGAAATTATTTTTTATTCCACACTTACTTATTAAACTGCGATCAATGCCTAATTTGTTTAATTTTATAGGTGCTTAATAAACCAGTTTATGAAAGTGCATTTATTTTTTATTTCGACGATATTGTTTATGGTTTTGAGCCAGAATATTGTTGCACAGAAGGTTATTCTGCTTCAGAACCCGGGTACAACGAAACGTATTCTCTATCACACCGGCGATAAGATCGCGGTCAGGATGGGTGAGCCTGAGTTCTCGGTGAACGGGGAAATAACCTTTATCGATGATTCTGTATGCACGGTCAACAATAACTACACCTTCCCCTTGTCGAAGGTGAAGGAAGTCTACCGGAAGCGGTCCTGGTTTTATGCGTCCTGGTCCAAATTGTTTGCGGCCTCGGTTATCTATGCGGGTGGGAGTATGATCAACAGGTCGATACATAACGAAAAACCCCTGATCGACAATACGATACCTATTGTTAGCGGTTCGTTTGTGGCATTAGGAACGGCTTCCTGTTTACTTCGCTACCGCCACTTTAAAATGGAAGATAACTGGCACCTGAAAGTGCTCGATTTTGATATTTTCAAAGAGAAGAAAGAAACTGTGGAGTAAAAAATACACGCAGACTGCAAATACGGTTGTCAACTGGCTGATGGGTTTGCCCTTAAGGTTATATTGTTTTCCTGGACCAGGGAATAGTCCATGGTATTTTATAGCATCTCTCTTTCTAATCGAATGCTCATTTTGGTTCACTTTTCCAGGGCTTATTTTTTCGATAAAAAACAGATGGTAAACACTTTACAAACAGCTATATGCGTTTATGTAGCAGGAATGCCGGGCGACATTTGCCCAAAAGCCCGCCGGTAAATAAAAAAAGCCGGGTGCCTTTTACCTAAAAGGCCGCCTGTAAATAAAAAAAGCCCGCCGCCTTTTACCCCAAAGGCCGCCGGTAAATAAAAAAAGCCCGCCGACTTTTTCTTAACCCCTCCCTTTGTAAGCCGAAATCGGATAATACCTACTTTTGCAGCAATATTTATATATGGAGAAATTAGAATTACTATGGAAAGCCATGCAAGGCTTTCCTGTTTCAAAGGAAGAGGGAATCAAACTATATACCCAGGCAACAACTGCCGAACTGATGTTTGCTGCCGACCAGGTTAGGAACCGGCTTCATCCTGTTAAAAAAGTCACCTGGCTGATCGACCGCAACGTGAATTACACCAATGTATGCGTTTCGGGATGCCAGTTTTGCAACTTTTACCGGGGCGCTAAACATAAGGAAGCCTATATTACCACCATAGAGCAATACAAGGAAAAAATCGACGAACTGTTTGCCCGGGGCGGGGAACAGCTTCTGTTCCAGGGCGGCATGCATCCCGATCTGGGCCTGGATTTTTACACCGGCCTTTTCCGCCAGCTCAAAGAATTGTATCCCAGGTTGAAACTGCATGCTCTGGGACCTCCCGAAGTAGTGCATATTGCGCAAATGGAAGGCATCAGCTACCGCGAAACCCTTGAACAGCTTATGCTGGCAGGGCTCGACAGCCTGCCGGGAGCCGGTGCCGAGATTTTGTCCGACAGTGTGAGGGGCACTATTTCGCGCAATAAATGTTCGGTCGAACAATGGCTGGATGTGATGCGCGTAGCCCATAAACTCGGGCTGACCACCTCGGCAACCATGATGTTCGGCCATATTGAGACCCTCGAAGAACGCATACAGCATATGATTCATATACGAAATGTTCAGGATGAAAAACCCGAAGGGGCAACCGGATTCATTTCTTTTATTCCCTGGCCTTTCCAGCACGAAGGAACATCGCTGCAAAAGCTGCACGGTATTACCAATTCGGTTACAGCCGAAGAGTACGTGCGCACCATTGCCATCAGCAGGCTGATGTTGCCAAATGTTCCGAATATCCAGGCGTCGTGGCTTACGGTGGGCAAGGATACGGCCCAGCTTTGCCTTCACGGGGGAGCCAACGACTTCGGCTCCATTATGATAGAAGAAAACGTAGTGAGTGTTGCGGGAGCTAACTATAGCTTCGATGAAGAAGGAATACAGAGGGCGATACGGGAAGCTGGTTTTGAGCCACAGCTTAGGAACCAGCAGTTCAGTTTTTTACCCTATCCCTGATCAGCTTATCCCGTTAACGTAGTTGAGAATGATGCCGGTAGCACCGCAGCCATCGGTGACATACTTTTTGCTTATGGCTGAAGCCTTTTGAATGTTTAGTTTATCCGAAAGCAATGCATCGGTTTTGCTTATCAATTCGGTTGCAGTATTTACTTCGAAAGCACCTTTTAACCTGATCAGGTCTTTTGCCTCGTTGAACTTTTGGTAATTAGGCCCGAAAAATACCGGCAGGCCGAAAGCGGAAGCTTCCAGTATGTTGTGTATCCCGGCTCCGAAACCGCCTCCCAGGTAGGCAATAGTACCATATTGATATAAATGCGACAGTATACCTATGGTGTCGATAAGTAGTATTTCGGCATTTTTAGCATCATTTGCATTGGTTTTTGATAATCGCACGGCATTCTTCCCTGCTCTCTGCAAAAGGGATTCGATATGGGCGGTATTGATTTCGTGCGGGGCAATGATCAGGCGAAGCTTGTGACTGTTATTTTCTAAAAGCTTTAGGATAAGTTCTTCATCTGCAGGCCAGGTACTGCCGGCTACCAGTACAAGGTGGTTTTGGGAAAATGAGCGGGCAATTTCTATATCAAAGGGTTTGACCGCAACCGCTGCAACACGGTCGAAACGAGTGTCGCCGCTCAGTGCCACATTTTTTATACCAGCTGATTGTAATAAATCTTTCGATTCCTTGTTCTGGACAAAAATCATGGTAAATCCTCCAAGTTTCTTCCTGGCCCAGCCGCCGTATGCTTTGAAAAAATGCTGGTCCGGGCGGAAGGTGGCTGAGACCAGCATAGTCGGAATTTGTTTCGCCTGCAGATACGAGAGAAAGTTAAACCAGAATTCATACTTTACATAGAATACCAGGTCCGGTTTCACAGTATCCACGAACTTACGTACATTGGACCTGGTGTCGAGCGGGAGGTAGAGGATGAGGTCGGCGCCCTTGTACGCTTTTCGTACCTCGTAGCCCGAAGGACTGTAAAAAGTAAGGAGGATCAGGTAGCCAGGATGCTGCTGCCGGAATGCCTCAATGATGGGGCGTCCCTGTTCGAACTCACCCAGGGATGCGCAATGAAACCAGGCCAGTTTTCTTCCCGGAATATTAAATGGCGAAGATGCGAATGTCGTGCTGAGAATGGTCCAATAATTTCTCCTGCCTTTTACCCACCATGCCGCCTTCTTATTAAAAACAGAAGCTATGCGGATGGTAAGTCCGTAGCACATAATCAGGAATGAATAAATCAGCTGCATGACCTGGTAGCTTTACTTTTTGTTCGTTTGATAGTGTGTGTGATAATTCAGTAAAAAATTAATCAGCGTTGTAATATCCTTGGTTTTAAAATATCAGTGTAACCAATGGTTGAATTATGAAAATTAAACACTTATTTAATAGGGCTCTTAACCTATTTTCTTTCCATTATTTATTCAATGCTAAATATTTCTTTCTAAACCTAAACGTATGCCCCTCAGGCGGTCGTAGCCCTTTTAATAGTAAAAGAACTTCTGTCGGGTCTTTTTATAAAGCGGGAGGTACCAGCCGATTTTAAGCGAACTGAGCAGATCGATCCGTTTTTCATTCGGACGCACCATATCGTTAAAATAGTATGAGCGCCTCGAATAAGTTAAAGCCTGCACGAATTCAAGGCCTGCAAAAAAGTTAATCTTTCGCCCGTTCCCCAGGTTCTGGTAGCCGATAAACTCGGAAATCGCTGGGCCGTTGCACAGGTGATCGTAGCCTTTCTTATAATCGCCCGTAAGTTGCGGTGCCGAATTGGATGGGATTTCAATACGGATTTTATGTTGCAGCATACCACCACCCAATTGCACCAGCAAGCCGGAGTTCGGGTTTGGGCCGATAACAGGATATAATTTGCCAACCTTTACCCAGGCTGAAAATCCTCGTTCGAGCAACATTACATTGGCAAAAACGCCGGCCTCGTCAATTATGAATCCATCAGGGGTTTCGATGCCGGATAAAATACTTCCCGGGTTTTTAATGCCATCGCGGAATATATAATTTCCTTCAAAACTGATGCTCCACCCGCTCCTGACTTTAAGCATATAGCCGGCGCCAATCTGGTGCGAAAATCCGAACCTCTTTGCCATGTCGCCTCCGGGCATGCTGAATCCATAAGTTGGATAAAACATACTGATGGTTAGTGACGAATCCCTGACGTTTACCTGGGACCAGGCAGGGACTTGAAATAGTATTGAAAAGACAAAGGTAAATAAGGTGATCCGAAATAATTTCATGTGCCACAATTCAATTAACTGTGCAAAGATACAAATCACATCAAGCTGATGATTGGTTTTAAACAGAATAATGAATTTTACGAATTCTTAAGGTTCCGGAGCTATTTTAATTGATTTCTTCGCGCATTTACATGCATACATTAAATATCTTTGTACACTGAATTTTAAAGGATTTATCACTGGTAAGTTACAGGAATTTGAATACTGCCGTCTGAAGTTTGAGTGCCAGGTTGTTAGACCTTGTTCCAGACGCTATTTGGTATTAGCTTTAAATCCCGGATAACAACTATATAGTGTAATACTACTCATAAACAAAGATTTTATGCGCAAAATAACAATGGTCGATCTGAAGGCCCAATACGAGAAAATCAAGCCCGAAATCGACAACGCCATCAGTGATGTGATCAATACCACCTCGTTTATTAATGGGCCTGCGGTTAAAGAATTTCAACAGGAGCTCGAAGCTTACCTGGGCATTAAGCATGTGATTCCCTGTGCCAACGGTACCGATGCCTTGCAGATCAGCATGATGGCTCTCGGGCTTAAACCCGGTGATGAAGTGATAGCACCTTCGTTTACATTTATCGCTACGGCCGAAGTTATAGCCTTGCTGGGCCTCACCCCGGTGTTGGTTGATGT
This sequence comes from Bacteroidota bacterium, assembly GCA_037128115.1. Lineage (GTDB taxonomy): Bacteria > Bacteroidota > Bacteroidia > Bacteroidales > UBA4417 > UBA4417. The sequence continues at coordinate 576 of JBAXXB010000195.1, read as the reverse complement.
GGATCCCGAAACATTCAATATCAGCCCTGAAGCCATATCCAGGGCTATTACCCCGCTTACACGGGCTATTGTTCCTGTTCATTTGTTCGGGCAGACAGCCGACATGGATGCCATTATGGAAATTGCCCGTAAGCATAACTTGTTTGTCATTGAAGACGCATGCCAGTCGATTGGTTCCGATTACCAGGATGCCGGAGGGGAATGGAAAAAATCGGGCACCATAGGCCATGTGGGCTGCACTTCGTTTTTCCCCTCGAAAAACCTGGGCTGCTACGGCGATGACGGGGCCATATTCACCAACGACGATGCCTTAGCCGCTAAAATCCGTTCCATCGTAAATCACGGGATGACCGTACGGTACTACCATGACGATATCGGTGTAAACAGCCGCCTCGACAGCATACAGGCTGCCGTATTGAAAGTTAAACTGCAATACCTCGACCAGTATGCCCGTGCACGACAGAAACTGGCCGCTGCCTATGATAAAGCCTTCGGTGACCAGGCTGAACTCATTATTCCGGTTCATTTTCCGCGTTCGACGCACGTTTTTCACCAGTATACCCTGCAGCTCAGGGG
>JBAXXB010000194.1:0-8881 GCA_037128115.1 Bacteroidota bacterium | reverse complement strand
GGTGGATTTTTAGGTAGTTCGAAGAGTTCAATGGTTTGAAGAGTTCGAAGAATTCAAAGGTTCAAAGGTTCAAAGGTTCAAAGGTTTGAAGGGTTCAAAGAGTTCAAAAGTTTGAAGAGTTCAAAGGTTCAAAGGTTCAAAGAGTTTAAAGGTTTGAAGAGTTCAAAGGTTTAAAGGTTCAAATACATTCGGTAAACGATCTTTACCACGTTAGTCACCCGGAAAGCGAAAACCTGGAACTATAATTAGAACTGCTTCTTATAATAGTATTAAAGATCTGAATCAGAATTAATTAAAAACAATCTGCTTCTTTTCTTTATCTATGGTGTAGGGACCAATTTTTTTCAACACTTTCTCGCTCATCAGTACAGCTGCTTTTTGTTTCTGCAATACTGTTGCTTCAAGTTCAAATGCTGATTTGGCGGCAATGTTGATTTCGCCTACAGTGAAAATGGCTTTGTCGGCTATGGAATTGTTTCCCAGGATTTTTTCAGCATCGCCTTCGAAATCTGTTTTACCAATGGAACCTGATTTTAACATTTTCAGGGCTTCATCAACTGAGAAACTTAAACCCGGGCCATCTTCTCCCAGGGTGATTTGAGTGCTATGCCCGTTAATCACCGCCGAGAAGGTAATTGTATTATCCGGATTGGTCGTGTAAGCTACAACATTATCTTCAGGATTAATCTGGATATTCACTTTCTGCGACTGGCTGGTGATGGCTTTATTTTGTGTTTTGGGAACGAAGTCTTTGCTGATGATACGGAATTCCGAACGGCGGTTAAGGGCATAGGCTGCTTCCTGTGCCGGTTTTGTGGACAATGAATCTACAAACGTTTGTGAAAGTAAAGTTCCTGATTTGAAGAGGAAACCATCTTTGGTTACGTCCTTCACCAGTCGCCTGGGTACACGTTCGCCATAACCCTTGGCTACGAGCCTGTCGGGATCAATTCCACGGTCGATAAGGTAGTTAACTACTGACTCGGCACGTTTTTGCGAAAGCACGTCATTGCTTTCATCTGTGCCCCTGGAGTCAGTATGGGAAGCGAGTTCAATAATGATAGTTTCATTTTCATCCAGGGTCTTTATGAGTCCCTGCAACGAATCCTGATATTGGGGTTTCAAATCCCATTTAGCCAGATCATAGAGGATATCCGGAAGTACAACCGGTTTGTCCGGGATAGGCTCAAGCCTGAAATCAAGGGTGAAATCTTTACTGCTTTCGAGTCCAACGGTGGTTTCTTTGCCTTTTTTATTGAAATAATTATCCTTCAAACAGATGAGTTCGTAAGTAGTATTCGGTTTAACCTGCGCCTTGTTAAATGTGTATGTCCCCTTTGAATCAGTCCTGGACTGAACGGAAGTGCCGTTTGACCCGGTCATTTTAACCAGCACTCCCTGAATAGGCTGAAGGGTTTTATCATCCTTCACCACCCCGGTCAGGGTGAAAAGGACCGGAGGATTCACAAAGGAATAAAGGTCGTCACTTCCACGGCCTCCTTTTCGGCTGGAGGTGAAGAATCCCTTGTCTTCTTCAGGGTTAAAAACTATGGCGAAATCGTCGCCTGACGAATTGATAGGTACCTGCATATTTACAGGCTTGGTCCATTCCCCGTTCGAAAAAGTGGAACGGAAAATATCGAGCCCACCCATACCAGGATGCCCGTTTGAAGAAAAATACAAGGTTGTATCGTTTCGCATAAAAGGAAACATTTCGTCTCCCGGAGAATTTATAACAGGACCCAGGTTGATGGCCCTTGTGAAATTATCATTTGAGGTTTTTCTTGTTGACATCCAGATATCTTTACCACCCTGGCCCTTAGGCAGGTCGCTCGAAAACAAGAGTGTGAGTTCGTCGGGGCTGATTGAAGGGTTACCGAAAACGGTGGTACTGTCGCCTCCAAGGTCGAGTGCCCGGGGTTCACCCCAGTTACGGCCTACCCGCTTTGATACCATAATCTTGCAACCCTGCAGAGTTCCTTTATCATTGGAGCAGCGAGTGAAATACATCTGGTTAAATTTGCTGTTCACGGCCGGATTGCCTTCGTTGGCTTCGGTATTGATCACATTGCCGGTTTCAAGTTGCACCGGGGTGGACCACTGTCCCTTAGGATCGAGTTTTGAAACAAAAAGGTCACTGAAGTTCTGCCCGGTCCAGTTATCTGTACCCTTGCCGCTGGCGGCTTCGCGGGTGGAGGTGAAGATAATGGTATTGTACAGTTTATCAGCATAGGTAGCTGAGAAGTCCGATTCTTTTGAATTCAGAATTTTTTCAGGAGAAACTTTATATTTTGTCGGGTTATCTAACCATTCCTGCGCCAGGGTGCAGGATAAAGAACCATTAGGTCCACGGGGATCTTCGGGTACCGCTTCGTGGTATTTCTCAAAATACGTTTTAGCTTCCTTGTATTTCTCATTCGATTTCATGGCCTGGGCAAGGTAAAGGAAAACCAAGGGATGTGTTTCAGGGAATTTGGTCTTGATTAACCGTTTGTAAGCGGCTTCTGCTTTCTTGGTGTTGTTTATAATGCGGTAACATTCAGCCATTTGATATGAAATAGTCTCTTTATCAGGCTTGGCTTTGGCTTTCGAAAGAGCCTTCTTGTACTTGGTAAGCGCTACGTTGTACTGCATATTACTGAAAGCATCATTGGCAGCACGCAGGGCTCGGCTCTGGGCGAATACCGGGAAAGCAGCCAGGCTGAAGAGTAAAGTGAATAACAGGATACGAATTCTCATATTTTACTATATGGACTGAACGGAAGGTTATTTTTTTTGATTTTCAATAAAACGGAAATGTAGGGAATTTATTATTCGGTCTTTATGGAGTTGGTGGATGGGGTTGGCGGGCTGGAAACTGAAGCAGGGGCATCCTTTGAAGTTTCTTTTGATAGAATTTCCGCAGTTGTTTCTGGCTTTTTATCCATATCCATATTAGCTATTACCTGGGCTTTTGTACGGTTAACTTCGCGCCTTACACTTTCAACCTGTTCATTTATTTTGTTGTGAGCAGCATTGATTTCTTCCTCCAGAACCGATGTTTCCTTCTTGAACTCACGAGTCAGATCGTTGGTAGCTTTTTTCATCTGGTTCATTAACTTGCCGGCTTTTCTGGCCATATCAGGCATTTTTTCGGGCCCAAAAACCAGGAATACCACAACCAGGATAAGCAGCATTTCCCCGCCGCTGACATCAAGAAACAAGAGTACCGGTAATCCGGACATAAGAAGCATTTTTATTTATTAACCTACAAAAGTAATAAACTGCCTGCACTTTATCGAATAATATCTTCCGTTTTCGTAAAGAGTATGTTTTGCCCGGGCGAGTCAGGGAATTACTATGTTAAAATACTGCTGTATTTAGTATTCTTCGTCAGGAATAAACAAAAAACCCCGGAATTTCCGGGGCTTTTGCATATAAATACTAAATAATATTATTTCTTCTCCAGAGTTTTCAGTTTATTCTCTTTGCGGTTCTGCTGCCAGATAATAAAGTCGTAAGCAATAGGAGTAGCGTTCAGGATGGATGAATACGTACCGACAGCTACACCAACTAACAAAGCAAATGTGAATCCGCGGATTACTTCACCTCCGAAGATGAACATGGCCAGCAATACCATAAACGTGATACCTGAAGTATTAAGTGTACGTCCTAAGGTACTGTTGATAGCTGCATTCATATTGTCCTTGAGCAGACGTTTCGGGAAAAGTGATTGGTATTCACGGATACGGTCAAAGATAATCACGGAGTCCATAATGGAGTAACCGATGATGGTAAGTATGGCCGCAATGAAATGCTGATCGATATCAAGACTGAATGGGAGGAATCCGTGTAACACCGAGAAAAGTGTGATGACGATAAAGGTATCGTGGAACAGGGAAACAACGGCACCCAAACCCCATTGCCATTTACGGAAACGGATCAGGATATAGACAAAAATGATGATGAGTGTAAAGAAGACTGCATAGTATGCCTTCACCAACAAACTATATGCGATGGTAGGCTGAACCTTCTGTGAACTCATTTTCCCGTATTCTTTCTTTGCGCTGTGAGCGAGGAAGTCAGTTTCAGAGATTTTTGCTTTGAATAAAGGATTAAGTCCTTTGTATAATTTAGATTCAACGATGGAGTCTACTTTTGGAGATGCATCATTGATCATGAACGACGTAGTAATCTTAATCTGGTTGTTCTTACCGAAGGTTTTCACTTCAGGCTCCTGGCCGTATTCTGCGAGTAAAGCTTTACGGATATTGTCGGTGTGTACATCCTGATCGAAACGGACAACAAAAGTCCGACCACCCTGGAAGTCAATTCCATAACCCAGGCCCCTGGTAAACAATGAAACTATACCTATGAAAATAAGCGTACCTGAGATGATGTAGAATGTTTTTCTTACCCCGATAAAATCTATTTTGGTATGAGTAAGGATGTTTTCGGTAAAACGATTCCAGAGAGTGATTTTCTTGTTCTTATCCAAAAGACGGATAAAGAGTAAATGTGTAATGAAAATAGCTCAGAACAAGGAACTCAGGATACCAATGATAAGCGTGGTAGCAAAGCCCTGTACAGGACCTGAGCCAAATACATAAAGTACGATACCGGTAAGAAGAGTAATCACGTTACTATCGATAATAGCGGTAAGAGCGTGTTTGTAACCGTCTTCAATGGCTAGCCGCATCCCTTTACCTGCCCTGATTTCTTCCCGTATACGTTCATAAATAATAACGTTCTTGTCGACGTCCATCCCGAGAGTAAGAACGATACCGGCAATACCAGGAAGTGTAAGTACGGCCCCTATGGAAGCAAGTACTCCGAAAACAAAGAACATGTTTACAACAAGAGCAACATTGGCAATCAAACCAGCCCTGTTGTAATAGAAGATCATGTATAACAAGGTGAGGAAGAACGCAACCACAAACGAATATAAGCCGGCATTGATGGCTTCCTGTCCGAGTGTTGGTCCAACTACTGCTTCCTCAACAATGCGTGCAGGAGCGGGTAATTTACCAGCTTTAAGCACATTGGCAAGGTCCTGGCCTTCTTCAACGGAGAAATTCCCTGATATGGAGGAGCGTCCGTTCGGAATTTCATCATTTACGTTTGGAGCTGAATAAACATAACCGTCAAGAACGATGGCAACCTGTTTTCCCACGTTATCACGGGTAAGGTTCCGCCAGATTTTTGCGCCTGTATTGTTCATGCCCATGGTCACCTCAACGCTTCCGTTCGGATCATAGTCCTGGCGTGCATCAACAATAACATCTCCGAACAGTGCAGCCGTATTTTCACGGTTGGTCGAACGCAGAGCCATAAGCTGAAGAACTTCAGGAGCATCTTTTTCGGGTTTCACCATCCAGGCAAGCTGGCAGTTGCGCGGGAACATGCCTCTTACCTTTGCCAACATGGTATTGATACGCGAAGTATCTTTAACCGCAGCGTAGCCTACTGTAGCACGGTTGGTGGCATACATCTGCCCTTTTTGCTGGGTATAAGCAGGCTGAAGGTACGCATAGAGCGGATGTTCTTTCCGGTATTTATCTACCTGCTGTTCTTTACCTGTAGATGCAGCGGTTGTATCTTGTTTTAACTTTTCAGCCAGGCTTGACTTTTTGAGGGTGTCTGATTTGGCTGCTTTATCCTTTGCGACATCTGTTTTCAGGGAGTCTGCAACTTTAGCCGTTGTATCTATACCACCGCTCATGGTAGCCAGGCGTTTGTCGGCATCGTTGAAAATGTTTGCCAGTTCGCTGAATTTATAAGTTTCCCAGAATTCGAGCTTAGCCGAACCCTGCAGAAGTTTACGAACGCGCTCAGGATCTTTTATTCCCGGAAGTTCAATAAGGATGCGGTCGCTGGTGGCATGCTTGCTGATATTGGGCTGGGAAACACCGAAACGGTCGATACGGTTACGGAGGATATTAAAAGTGCGCTCAAATGCTGCATTACATTCGGCCCTTACAACTGCCAGCACCTCTTCGTTGGTGGAACTCGGCCGTATTTTTTCGCGAAGTTCCATGCGTCCGAAAATGGCTGAAAGCTTGGCATTCGGGTCAACCTGGGTAAAGGATTCACCGAACAACGTAACAAAATCTTTCTGGCTGTTTTTCTGCTTTTCGCTGGCCATGGTCATGGCTTTAGTGAAAACAGGGTTTGTACTGTTACCTGACATGCTGTTTACTACATCGGCTACCGATACTTCCAGGGTAACGTTCATTCCACCCTTGAGGTCAAGTCCGAGGTTGATCTCGCGATCGAGACACTCTTTATACGTATACTTGCGGAGAAGTAGATTATAAACAGGTTGGTTGGCTACTGAATCGAGGTAGTAACGGGTGCGGGCATCCTGAATGGAATCGTTCAGCCTGGCTTCAAGTTTGGCATCGTTTTTTGCTAGTTGTTTGGCTAATGCATGTGCCTGTTCGTTTGTAGCGTAATTTTTAGCTCTGTTTTCGGTAATTTTCGTTACCAAAGTAAATGAAAGCTGGAAAAGTGACACCAGGGCAAAAGCTATTGCAAAGAAACGTATTGTGCCTTTATTCTGCATGTGATTAGAATTTAGGTAGTTAGATAAACTTTACTTTTTTGAGCCTGCAAAGATAGAAATCTATTGGCAAATAACAAATGTAGCCTCATAAAGAAATGTGCCGATTTATACTCTACTTATCAACAATGCATTGATTTTGGGCATACTGTGCAAAAAATACTATTAATTATTCCTGCGGAATTAAACGGATTCACATTATTCCGACCTTTGTTTGCTGGGTTCTATGCTTTCGCCAGCACGAGCTTTCAGTAAATGTTTTTTTATGGAAATCGTCAGAACTGTCTTAGCCGGATTTTTATTAACCCTCATTTTCGTGAGTTTTCCGGGCTTTTTATCCAGAACTTCAGCTCAGCAGATTTCATTGAAGGTGCTGACTTATAATATCAGGTATGCTAATCCGGGAGATGCTCCGAATTCCTGGCCACAGCGCAGGGATAAAGTCTGTTCTCTTATAAAAGAAGTTGAACCTGATGTGTTTGGAATGCAGGAAGCATTAAAAGATCAGGTTGCGGATATAGAAGCGGCTTTTCCTGCGTTCGAAAGGGTAGGAGTGGGCCGCGACGATGGCAAGGAAGCCGGGGAATATTCACCGATTTTCTTTTCAACTGACAAATATACATTGATGAAATCCGGCGTATTCTGGCTTTCGCAGACGCCTGCACTGGCCGGCAGCAGGGGATGGGATGCGGCCTGTAACCGCGTGGTATCCTGGATACAGTTAAAAGAGAAAATTTCCGGGACCGGATTTTGGGTTTTCTGCACCCATTTTGATCATATGGGCGAAATTGCCAGGAGGAATTCAGCAAAATTATTGCTCCAAGCCGTAGATTCTTTAGCGGGCACACAGGCAGCCATCGTATTGGGAGACTTTAATTCAGTTCCCGGTTCAGAACCTTACGGTATTATTACCTCGAAGTCCGATCCGCTGAGATTGACTGATGCCGTGACTCTATGTTCCGAAGCCTCTGGTCCTGAGTATACCTACACCGGGTTTAAAGTAGGAGGACTGCCGGGCGAACGAATCGATTACATTTTTTTGAAAGGAAAATTCCAGGTGATTTCATACACTGTAAATCCTGCAAACGACGGGCAATATTACCCTTCCGACCATTTGCCTGTGAGTGCGGCATTACGAATATTTTGAGGTTGGAGGCTGAAATGAGGAAGAAGGACGGTTGTGGGTGGATGGAACACAATGGGAAAAAACAGTGTTTGTAATATGTACTTGCCATTTATAATATAAAAATGATCAACATAATATATTTCAGGAAACTGATAGTTCTACTCGTATTATTTACGATCATCACTAACCATAAGGTCCTTGCACAGTTATCAGCCCTCCATGATTTCAGGAAAACTGACAGCGTTCTACTGATTGGCGAAAATAATGATACATTGCTTTATCCCTTTGCGGGTGGGCTGAATAGTTGCCAGTTTATGAATATTGATATCAATCTCGACGGAGTTGACGATCTGCTGGTTTTCGACAGACATGGCTACCGAATTTTGCCGTTTATAACACTGCCTGCCTCGCCCATGAAGTTCCGTTATGCACCTGAACTATCAGCCTTACTGCCAGCAGTTGAACAATGGATGCAGGCTATTGACTATAACAAGGATGGTAAAAAGGATATTTTCACTTATACCACCGGGGGAATAAAAGTGTACCGCAATGATTCGGATGGCAACCTGAAGTTTACACAGGTCACCCGGCCTTTCCTGCTTTCGCTGCAGGGCAACACACTAACGAATATACTGGTAACTTATGCTGATTATCCCGCTATTGCTGATATTGACGGTGATGGGGATATGGATGTGCTTACTTTCTGGGGCCTGGGTTCTTTTGTTGAATGGCACAGGAATACTTCCATGGAGCGGTTTGGCAAACCGGATTCGCTCACTTTCGAAAAATCATCTTCTTGCTGGGGACATTTTGCCGAAGGCAACGAGAGCAATGCCATAAAACTGGATACCTGCGCTGCCGGTGATGCAAGGCAGGCAAACGGCGATAAATTTGATGATCCCAAGCATACAGGATCGACCTTGCTGGTTAACGATATGAATGCCGACGGACTGCCCGACCTTACTGTTGGAGATGTGGATTTCAGTGCTTTGATTCATCTCACAAACGGAGGGACTATTGCCGATGCCAGGATGACTGCCCAGACCACAGACTTCCCGAATTCTACGGATGCCGTAAACCTGAATACTTTCCCGGCTGCCATGCTGGCTGATGTTAATAATGACGGGCAGCAAGACCTGATTGTCTCCCCTTTTGATCCTTCGCTGGTGAAGGGCGCAAATTACCAGAGTGTAAGTTTGTATTCCAATATCGGG
>JBAXXB010000193.1:0-8883 GCA_037128115.1 Bacteroidota bacterium | reverse complement strand
AACTTTGAAAAACCTTCAATTCAATAATATACTCCCCAAGTTTTGATTCTGATCCCTTAAATTGAAACAGTGGAGGGGCTTTTTACAGGGGACTTTAATGGCAATATTACCGGCAACTACCCGGTTCAAATTAATTCCATTGACTTTCGCCCATGCATGTAAAAAATTCTATATTTGTGGCTATCATATAGTCCAGCCACTTATTCTTTTATGCAAACCGAAATCTATAAGCCAGTAAATTCAATCCGCATGGTCACCGCCGCCGCATTATTCGACGGGCACGATGCAGCCATCAATATTATGCGCCGTATACTGCAAAGCACAGGCGTGGAGGTGATCCATCTCGGTCACGACCGGCAGGTGCAGGAAATAGTGGATTGCGCCATCCAGGAAGATGTGCAGGCCATTGCCATCACCTCGTACCAGGGCGGGCATATGGAGTACTTCAAATACATGTTCGACCTGCTTGAAGAACAAGGCTACAGCCATATTAAGATTTTTGGGGGTGGCGGGGGTGTCATTCTGCCCAGCGAGATTGAAGAACTCCAGGCATATGGCATCACCCGCATCTATTCGCCCGACGACGGCCGCCACCTGGGCCTGCAGGGGATGATCAACGAGGTGGTCACACTATCCGATTTTCCCACCGGCAAAGACATTAGCGTTACCAAAGAAGATATACTCAAACGCGATTACAGGGCCATCGCCAGGCTGATTTCGGCTGCCGAAAACCACAGGCCGGAAGTTAAAAACCTGCTTTCGGAACTTAAAACAAGCTGCTCCCAAAGCAACACCCCGGTACTGGGTATCACTGGCACGGGCGGAGCCGGCAAATCCTCCCTGGTAGACGAACTGGTGAGGCGTTTCCTGGCCGATTTCCCGGGTAAAACACTGGCTATTATTTCGGTTGACCCCTCCAAGCGCAAAACCGGGGGCGCCCTTCTGGGTGACCGCATCCGCATGAATGCCATCAACACCCCGCTGGTATACATGCGTTCCCTGGCAACCAGGCAGGCTAACCTCGCCCTTTCGAAACACATTGCCGACGCACTCTGCATCGTTAAAAACGCCGGTTTCGACCTGGTGATACTCGAAACCTCCGGCATTGGGCAATCGGATACGGAGATCGTGGACTTCGGCGACGTAAGCATGTACGTAATGACACCCGAATACGGCGCAGCCACCCAGCTCGAAAAGATCGACATGCTCGACTATGCGGATATTGTGGCCCTGAACAAATCGGATAAACGCGGTGCCCAGGATGCCCTGCGCGACGTGCGCAAGCAGTTCGCGCGCAACCGCATGCTGTTTGCCACCGATCCCGAAAAACTACCCGTTTTTGCCACCATGGCCTCGCAGTTTAACGATCATGGCGTAAACCTGCTGTACCGCGAACTGATAAATATCCTGAATTCGAAGACAAAGGCACATTTCGACTCCCGTTTCGTGACTGGCGGCGACGTGGAACAGATAGCCGGAATAATCCCACCCAGGCGCGTGCGTTACCTCAGCGAAATTTCGGAAACCATACGTAACTACAACAAATGGACCCGCGAACAGGCTTCCATTGCCACCCGCCTTTACGGGCTTCATATCGCCATAGGCGAATTCCGGGATTCCGAATCCTCTGCACTCCCGGTTTCTCCCGGCACGCCTGCAGTCGCCCATACCTCCACCCTGGTGGCTGAACTGAAAAAACACTATAAAGAAACTCAAAAATACCTCGAACCCCACAACCAAAAGCTCCTCGACACCTGGCAGCACCGCCTCAGGGAATTGAAGAAAGACACTTATACATACCTGGTGAGGGGCAAAGAAGTAAAAGTGCAGACCTATACCGAGTCGATGTCGCACCTGCGCATCCCGAAGATAGCCATGCCTAAGTACAACGACTGGGGCGATATTCTCCGCTGGTGCCTGCTCGAAAATGTTCCGGGCGAGTTCCCGTATGCCGCCGGGCTCTATCCTTTTAAACGCGAAAACGAAGACCCCACCCGCATGTTTGCCGGCGAAGGCGGACCCGAACGCACCAACAAACGCTTTCATTATGTTTCGCTGGGGATGCCTGCCAAACGGCTTTCGACGGCTTTCGACTCGGTAACCCTTTATGGTGCCGACCCAGGCCTGAGGCCCGATATTTACGGGAAGATCGGCAATGCCGGTGTTTCGGTCGCCTGCCTCGACGATGCCAAGAAACTCTATTCCGGCTTCAACCTCTGCGACCCCGCGACTTCCGTTTCCATGACCATCAACGGGCCCGCACCCGCCATGCTTGGCTTTTTTATGAATACCGCCATCGACCAGCAATGCGAATTGTATATTCGCAGCAACGGCCTGGAAGAAGAAACTGCGCGCAGGATCAGCGCCATATACCATAAACATGGATCCAAACGGCCCGCCTACCAGGGTAAACTTCCCGAAGGCAACGACGGGCTCGGGCTGATGCTGCTCGGCATCACCGGCGACCTGGTGCTGGCACCCGAAGTGTATGCCAAAATAAAATCCGATACCATTGCCAATGTGCGCGGTACCGTGCAGGCCGATATACTCAAGGAAGACCAGGCGCAGAATACCTGTATTTTCAGCACCGACTTTGCCCTCAGGCTGATGGGCGACGTACAGCAGTATTTTATCGAAAACAATGTACGCAACTTCTACTCCGTATCCATTTCGGGCTACCATATAGCCGAAGCCGGGGCCAATCCCATCACACAACTGGCCTTTACCCTGGCCAACGGTTTCACCTATGTGGAATACTACGCCTCGCGGGGGATGGATATCGACAAATTCGCGCCCAACCTCTCGTTTTTCTTTTCCAACGGCATAGATCCCGAATACTCGGTGCTGGGCAGGGTGGCACGCATCATCTGGTCGAAGGCCATGAAAGGACTTTACAAAGCCGGCCCCCGCTCGCAGATGCTCAAATACCATATACAGACTTCAGGCCGTTCGCTCCATGCCCAGGAAATCGATTTCAACGATATACGCACCACCCTGCAGGCCTTGTACGCCGTATACGACAATTGCAACTCACTGCATACCAATGCCTACGACGAGGCCATTACCACTCCCACCGAGGAATCCGTGCGCCGTGCCATCGCCATACAGATGATCATCAACAACGAACTGGGCCTCACCAAGAACCAGAACCCGCTGCAGGGCTCCTTTATAATAGAGGAACTTACCGAACTGGTGGAAGAAGCCGTGCTGGCCGAATTCGACCGCATTACTGAGCGCGGGGGCGTGCTGGGTGCCATGGAAACCATGTACCAGCGCGGCAAGATACAGGAAGAATCGCTGTACTACGAACACCTGAAACATACTGGCGAACTTCCCATTATGGGCGTAAATACCTTCCTTTCAAGCAAGGGTTCGCCGACCATTATCCCGCAACAGGTGATACGCGCCACCAAAGCCGAACAGGAATACCAGATCGCTATGCTGGAACAACTGCACAACACCTGGAAAGACGAAAGCCGTGAATGCCTGCTGCAACTGCGCGAACAGGCCCTGCATGGCGGGAATCTTTTCGACAGCCTGGTAGAAGCTACCAAGTACTGTTCGCTGGGTCAGATCACCCAGGCGCTCTTCGAGGTAGGGGGGCAGTACAGGAGGAATATGTAAACAGGAAGTCAAAGTGCAGAAGACAAAAATGCAGAAGCCAGGGTTAAAGGCTGGCTTGTGAAAGCAACCTGATCCTGGTACTTTTTTGATCGTGCAGATAGCATTTCGAATTAATGTAATATTGCAGGCTATATAGCTAAGCTGATTCCGTACAACGTAAAATCTGAAATAATACGTATCCCTTTCAATTCTTTTATATTATGCTTTTTATGAGGGTACCTGTATTGATCAGTATTATAATTCTTACTTGCTTTAACCTATATTCACAGGATGTTTCGGACTCAATTTTGATAAGGATGTCAAATGGTGTGCAGTTCAGGCAGCATAACGTAACACTTACTCCCCGGAATATGCTGGAGATCATGAAAGAGGATAATGCGGCATTCCGCGAGATGACCCTTGCCAAGAGCCGACATGATCTTGCGCTGCTGTTCGGTTTTCCTGGCGGATTTCTGATCGGCTGGCCGATTGGTACATTCATTGCCGGGGGTATACCCAACTGGAAACTCGCCGGGGTTGGGGCCATACTTACGCTGGTATCAGTGAAATGTTCTTTATCGTATAACCGGCATGCCCGAACAGCGGTAGGATACTACAACGAGGGCTTAAGCCCGGTGGAAGGAACAAAAACCAGGTTTAATCTGGGACTATGCAACCATGGACTTGGTTTAACGGTATGGTTTTGAATAAGGATCCGTAATAAATCATATCTGATTTGCTGCGGTTTATATCTAGGTTTTGTAAAATAGTTAAAAGTTTCATGTTATGTCGTTCAAAAAAGTCTTCCTCCTTTTAATCCAGGTCTTTGCATGTACATGCCTGTTTGCCCAGGAAATATTGCTCGAACGAAGCCTGGATATGCAGCTGCTTTTCAAAGAAAAAAGAGAATCATACCCGGTAGTAAATGAGGATGACGGAACGCTGGCCTTATTCCTTATGGATTATAAAACAATACAAGCACAACTCCTTGATAGAAACCTAAATATAATTACGTCATTGGCTGACTTTAAACCAGGTTCTGAATTCTCGGATTTGTTGGGTTGCAGTTTTAACCAGGGCGTATATAATCTGTTTTTTATAAACAAAAAAAAGGACAAATTCTATTGTAAAACCCTGGACATGGTCAATGTCAAACATGAAGATCATGAAATCCCGTTAAAGCTGAAAGGAGAGAAATATCTTGAATGTGTGAACTATAAAAATCGGTTTTATATCCTTACCGTAGTGAAATCGGGAGCAATACTGAAAATATACGAGTTTGAAAATAATCAGAATTACCAGGTCAGGGAGATTGATCTTTCCTCGCTTAAATTTTCGAAATCTAAGTTTGCAACGCTCTATGACATCCTAATAAAGGGTGCAAATCCGAGTAAATTGGGACCTGATTTTCAAAAAGTGAATATTCAAAATCCCAACTCCATGGAAATTGCTTCTCATGCTATCAAATTGTATTACTACGACAACAAGATATTCCTGACTTTTGATAATGAACCTCAGGAAACGAAACTGCTAACTATAAGCCTGTCTGATTATTCGTTTACGTATAGTGCATACAAACAAGGTGTGATTGATTGTGGAGAAGCAGTTGTAATTGGGTCGAATTCATTTTTGTATAACAATATTTTATTCCAGGTTAAAGAATGCAGCCAGGAGTTATATTTTTCGGTTTACGATATTTTGACCGGGGCTATTTTAAAAGACTTCAGGGTGAACAGGAATGAAGAAATAGCCTTTAAAAATACACCATTTGTTCAGGAAGGTGGCACCACCTTAATACAACAGAATTCAAAAAAAGAACTTGAAAACACCAAAGTGTTGTTACACAAAATGGCAGCCGGTTATGCAGGGGTTTCAGCCTACTCTTCTTCGGGCTCCTTTGTGGTTACGCTTGGCGGATACTATGAAGTGCAACATATGGGACCAGGGGTCGGAATTATGATGGCTTCTTCCGGAGGAGTTGCCATGTCACCTGCCGGAAATATAGTATCAATACCCCCAACCTACAATTATAATTCATCCATGTTAAGCTACAGAAGTTACAAGAATTCAAGATCGGTCTATTTTAAGTCCGTTCTCGACAGTAATACTTTCGATCACCGTCCCGGCAAGTATCTGCCCAATGCCTTCGATAAAATCAGCGACTTTTCAGAGCCAATTGAAAAGCAAATTGTTTCCGAAACCATCTTCAAAATAAATGATTATTACGTGTTTGGATACTATGATGCAAATGAAAAAAAGTACTACCTGCGCAAATTTACTGATTGATTGCTTTTCGGGTTTATAAATAATTATCATTGTTGTCCGGATAAAAATAAATTTAACTGCTTAAATGGGTTCTATATGGCGGCCGCCAAATGCGGCTTCAGAGAATTAGGGATTTCTTTGATTTCTACCAATAACTATTTGCTTGCGCAAATAATCTGGCGGGATTGTCCCTTAGGGACAAAATATTGGTAGAATGGCAGATGAAATTTTATTGCAGTCCCGTATGGGACGATATATCATTTTTTTACCGGACAATGGTGAATTAAAATATGGACTAATAGCATATATTTGACAATTCTTATCTTATAACATACTGTTCATTAAAACTATAATAAAATGATTATCACAGAAGATAAAAAATACATAAAAGCCTTATTCGTAAATGAAGCTGAGATCGAAACAGTAGTAATTAACAATTATGAATACCTTTTTGGACCGAGTTCAATTTATTTACCCAAAGCTTTAATTAAGACTGGAGATGGAGTCGGAACAATCCCGGATGGGTTTGCAATAGACCTGTCAGCTAGGAAATGGTATCTGGTCGAAGCTGAATTAATTTCGCACAGTGTTTGGTCACACATAGCTCCTCAGGTTACAAAACAAATGATCGCTTCGCAGCAACAAAAAAATAAGAAAATTCTGGAAGATCTTGCTGTTGATATGTACCAAAACGATTACACTACAAAAGAAAAATTTTCGGAGCTTGGAATAAAAGAAATTAATGTCCGGAAAATACTATCCGAAATACTCGAAAAGGAACCCGTAGTTGGTGTGCCGATAGATTCAGTATCAAATGACCTTAGAGATTGGGCCAGAACATTGAAATACAATGTAAAACTCTGGATAATAACCAAATATGTTGAGTTTAGCAGCCCTAATAATATTGCGTACGAATTTCCAGAAGAATTTAAACCGGCGTTGGATACAGAAAAAGAGGAAGAGCAGATTGATAATTCTGCACCGTCTTTACTAACAGATATTGGAATATTAGATCTTATCAGCGCCCATTTTTTAAATGCAGATCAAAAATTAGTGATGATCTACAAACCCAGAAATGGTGCTCAGAAAAAGTATGTAGCAAGCATTCAACCTGATGGGTCCATGGAAGTATTAGGTAATGTGTATTCAAGTCCAAGTTATGCCGCATTAGCAGGTATCCAGGATGCAGGAAGCTTAAGAAAGACTGTGAATGGCTGGACATCCTGGAAAACAGAAGACGGAATAACAATTGCTGAACTGAGAAACAAATTGATTATCCCTTAAAGTGCTGATTTAGGCAACTTTTTGAGAATAACTTTTTATCTGATGCCGGATGGCATAAACCAAGGTAAATGTCTGACCAGCTTAAAAAATATCTTGCCTCATTCTTAAAATTAAGAATAGATCGTGCGCATGGTACAGCTCCGCATAAATCTATTCTATTGCTTTCCGTGCTACAAGCATATCTAAACGGAAGTATCAGCAACAGCAGGATCTATATTACACCTGAGTTGGTGGCCTTGTTCAAAACCAACTGGAGCCAGCTGGTTTCATCCAATCACACTTGTCAGTTTGCCTTGCCGTTTTATCATTTGACAAGTGATAAATTTTGGAAACTAATCCCAAAACAAGGCTTTGAAAATATTCTGCAATTCAAATCCTCCATGCGAAGTTTCACTAACTTATATGCTGCAATCGATTATGCGTTAATAGATGATAGCCTGTTCCTTTTAATGCAAGACCCAACAAGTAACCGTGTTCTGCAGCAGTTTTTACTGGGTGAGTATTTCCCTTACACAAAAAGAGTATTTACCTATTCAACGGCTTGCCAGCAAAAGATATATGATGATATAAAAGGAAAGATATTAAATGAAGACCCGGCTGAATACCGGAAGGAAATTAGGACACTTTTTAAGCAGCAAAATGAGGAGGAAATCTATCTTCGCGGTAGTATTTTTAAACGCGAAGTTCCCAAAATATACAACTACACTTGCTGTATATCGGGGATGAAAATTGACACCATTTATTCAGTTTCTATGGTAGATGCATGCCATATTGTTCCATTCAGTGAAAGCTATGATGACACGATTACAAATGGTATATCTCTTTGTCCTAATCTTCACCGAGCGTTCGACCGGGGTTTGATTTCAGTAGATGAAAATTACAAAGTGCTTGTTAATCCAAACTGGAACGAAAAATTATCTCATTATTCGATCAAACAATTTGAAGGCATTCAAATTCTCTTGCCAACAAACCCTGGTCAACTTCCCTTGCCCGAAAATTTTCAAAATCACAGAAAAAGATTTGGGTTTCAGGGTACTTGATCTTTTACAATTATATAGGAGTGTGCCTTCCTAAAAGGAAAGCTACTGATTTGTATATCCATACTGATCAGTAGCAAATTTAACCACAATTTGATTTATGGAATAAATTTCCAATAAAATCACCACTCCCTTGCTTTCCCCCACTTTATTTACTACCTTTAGCTGCCTTTTCCGATAAAGGGATTATACGCCAGCCTGTATATATTTTTTTACTGCCCTGCTATTTTTACTTGTAAGGCTAATTATACACTAAACAGGAAATACGGATTAAGCTCCTGCTTACAACTGTACTACTTCGAACAACTGCTATCTGCCTTCCGCTATCATCGTCCGTTTTCCTGCTTCTGCCTGCTGCCCAACGACACAACTCTAAGAAGCTTTTTAGTGAAATTTCAGCTTTATACCCCATCATATAAACCTTAAATTCTACTGCTATGGCAACTATCACGGAAACAGGGCATGCTAAAAACGCTGCCAATTTCGATGTGCTGATCAACTGCACCATAGGCTATGGTGCCGACTACCAACCTACTAAAGCATTACTTGCTATCCCGGCCCTTCAAAGCCAGTCGGCGGCGGCCCATGCTGCCCTGAGAACCGTAAATGCAAGCTTACCGGCATACAACAATGCCGTGGCCCTGCGCAACGAGGCTTTTGAACCGCTTAACCCCCTGCTTACCCGGGTTTTCAA
>JBAXXB010000192.1:0-8940 GCA_037128115.1 Bacteroidota bacterium | reverse complement strand
AATCGTAGTGAGCTTAAGCGAACAATCCAACCCATCTGTGTTAATCTGTGTAATCCGTGGACGAATAATTGTGCGCTTCAGCGAAAAGCTCAACCCATCTGTGCCAATCTGAATAATCCGCGTAATCTGTGTTCACAATCCTTGTGAGCTTTAGCGAACGGCCTAATCAATCTGTGTTAATCTGTATAATCTGTGGACCCGATCGGCCTGAGCTTCAGCGAACAACCCACCCCCACTTTGTTAATCCTTATTCTCTATGGACCCCTGGTTGCTGAAAGTTAATTTAACAGTAGCTCCTTTTGTTTGGTTGTTACTTATTTCAATCTTGCCTTGGTGAGCCTCCATAATCAGTTTTATCAATGCCAGATTCAATCCTGTGTTTTTGTCAATATGATCCTTACCAATCCCAAAAATCCGGTAAGGATTGTTTAAGATTTCTGTCATAAAACCGCTGCCATTATCTATAAATTCACAAACAGTGGTTTGGCCCTCGGCAATTACTTTTATGATAATTACATCATTATTTCCGGAAAATTTAACTGAATTATCTACCAGTTCATCAAAACAAATCTGCAGCAATTCCCGATTACCAATTATATTTTCAATTTCCTTATCCTTCTGAAGCAGAACTGAAATTGCTTTTTCCTGTATCCTATCTTTAAGACGATTTTTTGTGTTGTTCTCTAATTCATCTATAGAAACTTCCTCCGGCTTAATTTTGTATTTCCTTGTGCGCAGTTCAGTTATAAGAAGTGCCTGATATGAAAATGCCTCAAGTCTGATGGCGGAATCTTCCAGATATTTTAGATATGTTAGTAATTCAGGCGAATCTATTTCATCTTTAAGCACACCTGTAAATCCTAATATTCCATTAAGTGGAGTCCTGATTTCGTGGCTAATCAGCATCAGGAAATCACTCTTGGCTTCATCCAGTACTTCCAGCTCTTTATTTGCTCTATCCAGCGAATTATTCGCACGTTCTAGTTCGAATGTCCTTTCTTTAACTTTTTCTTCCAGTACCAGATTTTGCTTTTCGAGCAATTGATGCAGGTAACGTATTTCGAGCAGGTTTTTTATTCGTAGTCTAACTTCATACATATCGAAGGGTTTTGAAAGAAAATCCTTTGCCCCTCCCGAAAGCGCTTTTAATTTTGTTTCACTATTAATGTCGGCGGTTAATACCAGTATCGGCAAATACGAACCTGGGGATATACTATTCTTTAGCTGATCCATTACTTCAAAACCACTCAGGTGTGGCATCATCAAATCAAGTAGTATCAGGTCAGGATTAAATGATTTGAACAACCCTTCCACCAGGCGTGGGTCGGTAGTAGTTTGTATATTTGAGTATCCCGTTTCCTCAAGCAGATCTTCCAGTATATCAATATTCGATTCCTTATCATCCACAATAAGGATCTTTGCGTTTTTAAGTGTTGAATCAATCATGTTTAATTTAGTTTGGCAGTATATACGATTTAATTTTAGTTAGTTTCAGCAGTATTTTATTAATGATTTTTCAAACGCCTAATTATCTGCATGACACAAAATGAAGTCTTTGCGATCTAAAGTGTTGATATTCTTTGCCCTTCTGCTTAGTGTCCTTGCTGTCAAAGAAAAAATCAACGGAGTATTAAATACATGTTTTATTTTTTTATGTAACGATCTATTATTTTTAGAAAATGAACTATTTCCAATGGCTTTGTCAAATATTCTTTAGCACCCGCTTTCATCAATTCCTCAAGATGATAGGGCATAGCATCGGCACTTACTATAATTACCGGTATTGCTTTTGTTTGGGTATCTTCCATCAGTTGTTCCATCACCTCATTACCTCTTATGTCGGGCAAATCAAGATCGAGCAGTATTAATCCGGGTTTATGCTCTTTTGCCAGTTTAACGGCCTGCTTTCCATATATGGTAGTTACCAGGCGGATTTCCGGGCGATTCTCCTCTATAATTGCTTCTATCAGTTCTATGTTCGACAGCGTGTCTTCAATGTACAAAACAGTTCCGGCTTGCATTGATACATTTATTTCCTCAGTTTTTTCACCGGTATTTTGGCTGATATCTGGCTCGGAATTTTCGTAAACCGGCAGTTCTATCCAGAAAGTACTTCCGTTGCCAATCCCACTCTCAACCCCAACCAAGCCTCCCATGGCTTCGGTTAGTTTTTTCACCAACATCAAACCCAGTCCTGTACCTTCTATTTCTGTTTTATCTGCTCCTATACGTTCGAAGGCTTGAAATAGTTTACCTATATCTTCTGGCTTTATTCCATGGCCCGTGTCGCTTACCGAAATCCTTACCTGTGTTTCTCCATGTTCGTTGGTTGGTTGCAGCGCTGTTTTAAGCCTTACTGCACCCCCTTCATTATTGTATTTTATAGCGTTGTTCAGCAGGTTTATTAATATTTGCTTCAGTCTTAGCCTGTCAGCCAAAGCAAATAGGTTATTGGCTGGCGAATCAATTAATTCAACTGTTACTTTTCTTTTATTTGCAGCAACCTGCACACTGTCGGTTATTTCATTGATAATCCCGCCCAGTTGTACCGGGCCGGGGCTCAGCATTTGTCTTCCTGCTTCTATTCCCGAAATGTCGAGTACCTCATTTATTAATTCCAGAAGGTGTTTCCCGTTATTAATAATATGAGTTATCCGCTTTTTTTCTTTCTGATTTAACTCGCCCATTTCCATTAATTGTGCAAAACCTAATATCGAGTTCATGGGGGTGCGCAGTTCGTGGCTCATGCGTGAAAGAAATTCGCTTTTTGCACGATTGGCATTCTCGGCTTCACTTTTTGCTCTTATAATTTCCTTTTCTGCAAGTTTTCGCTCGGTAATATCCAACGAAACGCCTCCCAACCAGGATTCTTTTTCCAAGCGGTCAATAGTAAATTTTTGTGTTTCGTAATAATGCAACTTCCCATCAAGTTGCATCATGCTTTCTTCAATTTTATGATAACCCAGTTCCATTGAGTTTACATCATCATTCGTCAATTTTTCGCCAAATTCATTCGGGAACACTTCCAACATGGTTTTGTCTAACCATGCGGATGCACCAAAGGCTTCATCCATATATTTGTTAACATATAGTGTTTTACCTTTATGGTCCTTCATAAAAACAACGGCGGGCAAATAATCCATAAATAACGAAAATCTTGATTCACTCTCCTTTAAGGCCTCTTCTGATCGTTTGCGCTCCGTAATGTCTTCAAAAATATAAAACCTTCCATAATATTCGTCACCCGCACCTCGTATCTGTGTCGAAAAACGCCTTACTGTCCGGTTTTCGGTAAAGGCTATTTCGTCTTCAATCACCACTCGGTTTTCTTCAAACTGCAAAGGTTTGCACGATTCAGCAAAAGCCGGAATATCAGCCAGCACCGGCAAGCAATAAGGAATGACATCGTTGTTTTTGAGTTCGCCACGCTCCATTTGCTCTTCAATATGTTCAATTCCCCATATTTTGCAAAAACGACGGTTGAAGTACAGTATTTCATCCGTTCGGTTGTCGACCACCAGGAAGCCCAGCGGCGACGCATTCGACATATAATTCAGCAGCGACTGGTTCCATAGCAGTTCCTCTCCGGCAAGTTTGCGTTCCGTAATATCGTGATAATTCAGTAATACGCCATTGATAACCGGATCATTAACCAGGTTGGTGGCAGTCAGTTCTATGGACTTATACCCGCCGTCTTTACATAGGTATTTATATTCCACTGTCTTGGCAGCCTTATCCTTTTCCAGAAGCGAAAAAAATTCTTTCTTTATACGTTCCACATCTTCGGGATGAACTGTTAACCATCCGTCAGTACCAATCAGGTCATTGGGCTTCCAACCGAAGTATTTTTCAATATTAGGACTCTTATACTTCATCACCCCATCAATACCCATGACACCAATTACATCCGAGATATTGGAAATCATGGAGTTGTGTCTTATTTCACTCGCCCGTAATAATTCTTCTGCTTCTTTTCGTTCGGTGAGGTCCATATTTGTTCCTGTAACACGAATTGGCTTACCTTCAGTATCTCTTGTAATGAATCCGCGTGAGAGAACCGGGACATACCGGCCATTTTTATGTAACAGGCGGAATTCAGCCTCATAGCTTTCATTTACACTTTCAAGGGCTTTTGTTAAAACATCATTCACACGATGAATATCTTCAGGGTGTGTGAGATCCCTCCAAAGACTGCTGTCCGAAGGGATTTCCTCAGGTGAGTACCCAAGTTGCTGCCACCATTTATGAGAATAGTATAATTTATTTGTGCACAAATTCCAATCCCAGGGAGCGTCATTCGAACCTTTTATCACCAAATCTAATTGTTCCTGGCTTTCGCGCAAGGCCGCTTCAATCTCTTTGCGTTCCGTAATATCCATGATAAAACCATGCCAGAGTACCGACCCATCGGCTTCGCGATCAGGCATAGCATTGCCCCACAGCCAGCGAATGGCTCCATCCTGATGCTTTACGCGGTATTCATAGCTCCAGAGTTCGAGTGTGTCTGCTGAAATTTGAATAGATTGAGCAACACCATCAAAATCATCGGGATGCAAAATGGCAAAAACACAAGAAGCATCCTTGCTAACTTCTTCAGGGCTTACCCTGTATATATCCCGTATGCCTTCATTGGCATATGGGTAATAAGAAGTACCATCGGGCCTTAACGTGTATTGATATACCATGCCCGGCACACGGTTGGCAATTTTATTAAGCCGGTTCAATGCTTCTTTGAGTTGATTGGTACGCTCTTCAACTTTGTGCTCCAGGCTTTCATTCAATTCCAGGATTTCCTTTTCTGCCTCCTTGCGTTGTGTAATGTCTTCCTGAACTGCGAGGTAATGGGTGATGGTGCCACCACTGTTTATAACAGGCGAAACGGATGACGATACCCAATAAATTTCGCCCTTTTTCTTTTTATTACTAAATTCCCCCTTCCAGTCTTTTCCTGATCGGATGGTTCTCCAAAGATCCTCGTAAAGATATGAAGAGGTTTCACCCGAGCTAAAAATCCGGGGATTGCTACCTATTAATTCTTCTTTTGAAAACCCTGTAATTTCGATAATTTTTGGGTTTACATATTCAATTTCTCCCTTCAAATTGGTAATATAGGTCATTACCGGGCTTTGCTCTATGGCCTGTGAGAGCTTTTTCATGTTCTCCTCTGTACCTTTGAGCTCTGAAATATCCCACGTCAGGTCAGCAAGCAAGGTTACAATATCTATATCTTTTTCAGTATAATCTGCTGTCTTATTACCGATTCCCACTATAGCCTTAACTAAGTTATTCCGGAACACAGGTACAACCAGTTCGCGTATTACCGATGCGTGTCCTTCGGGCAGTCCCTTACGGTGCTCAAGGCTCTTGTAATCGTTGTGTATAATTGCTTTACGCTCCCGCACACAATCAACCCATACACCTGCTTTATCGAGGCCATAGTGTTGGCTGTTACTTTCGGCCGTACACATGGTTTGTAGGGTATGGGTCGACCAGCTTTGGAGTGTCAATGTCTGTTGATCGTCAGCTACCGCATGAAAAAAGCCTATTTTACTGTTTGTGAGTATTTCCAGTTCATCAAGTAATTTTTGCTGTACTTCATCACGCGTATGGATTTGGGCAAATAACGTAATCCGCAGCCTGGCCTCAAGTATTTGTTCTGCCTCTATGCGTTCAGTTATGTCATGAGCTTTTCCCTGTATCGCGGTTAATTCTCCCTCCGAATCGAAAATCGGAATATTCTGCGACTCCGTCCAGATAATACTTCCATCCTTTTTTATCCACCTCAGTTTTTCAGGCCCGGGATTAATGATTCCTTCTTGTTGTGCTTGCAACAGGTGTCTGTCGTCAGGATAAATCATTTTCATTCCCAACAACGGATCGTTGTAGTGCTCCTCAGGGGTATACCCTGTAAATTTTAGTGCCGATGGGCTAACATATTCAAAACCTAAGGTAGGTTTTAATTGGTAAACATAAATCAGATCATTCGATCGTTCTGCAATAAAACGGTATTTTTCCTCACTTCTTTTTAAATCATTTTCAGCTAATTTCCTTTCTGTGATATTCTGAAAAACCCCAAACATTTCAATCGCGTTCCCTTTGTCGTCAAATCTCAGTTCTGCTTTAGAGGCTATAATTCTGTTAGCAGAACCATCAGCAGGTCGTATTTCATATTCAACATTGTGGGGTATGCCTTTCTCCAGAAGGTCCAACGAAGCCTGTACTACCCTTTCCTTTTCAATAATACAGGATTCTACATTTTCTATGCTGAAATCTTCAGGTTTTTCGCTTAATCCGAATAATTTTAATGATTCTATTGAACCTTTCAGCTCTCTTGTCTTTAGGTTGTACGACCACGATCCTGTACGTCCTATTTGCTGCGCCAATGTCAGTTGATTATTGGTTATGGCGAGTTCATTTCTTTTTTCATCCAGTTTTTCAGCCGCATGCATCCGTTCCGTGATATCAAGGCAATGTCCTATATATCCTATAAAATCTCCCTTGCTATTGTATCTGGGTTTGCCATCGTCCATCAACCATCGGTAGGTCCCATCGTGGTAGCGGAGCCTGTAATCCATGCTGAATGATGTGCGCATATCAAACGAATGGGTATAAATGCTGTAACACCGCTCAAGGTCATCGGGATGTATGCCTTCAGCCCAGCCATCACCCAATTCCTGCTCCAGGCTTCGGCCTGTGTAATCGAGCCACACCTGGTTAAAATAGTTGCACTTCTTATCGGGAGTGGCTGTCCATATTAGCGCCTGCCCCGAATTGGCCAGCGTACGGTATTGAATTTCACTTTCTTTTAAGGCATCTTCAGCCTGTTTCCATTCAGTAATATCTTCGAAGGTCGTGTAAACCTGTCTTGGTTTCTTCTCTCCTTCTTTTATTTGCGGAACTGCATTTATTCTAATCCAGTTGTAAGTACCACGGGTTGGATTAAAAACACCCATTATAACATTATTTACTTCTTTGCCGGTATGTAATGCCACCATCGATGGATGGGTTTCGCCAGGAAAATCCGTAACGTCTTCGTGTATGGATTTCCAAAGCGGGTCAATGGATGTAAGCCCCTGCATCTGTCGCAACGAAAGTCCCAGTATGCGTTCAGCCGCAGGATTAGCGATGGTTATAAAACCATCTGCATTTTGATATACCACCCCCCTGATCATCGTTTCAAAGAGTACGCGATACTTTTCTTCATTTTCAATTAGTCTCGCTTCTGATAATTTGCGCTCTGTAATATCACGCATAATTCCGGCTATTTTTACCGGTTCACCTTCTTTGTTACGTATCAGTCTGGTTGAAATGGAAACCGGCACTAAGGTATTATCTTTGTTTTTTAACGAAAGTTCATAATCGGTAACCTTCCCGAATTTATATAATTCTTTGAAAAAAGCATCCCTGTCGGCAGAATAAAAATAAACTTCGCCAATTGCTTTGCCAATCAGGTCATCGCGCGTGTATTGTCCCTTCGATATAATTTCAATGGATGGGCTTACGTCTATTAATTCCCCATCTAAATTTGCCTCATAGTAGGTATCCAGTATCGTTTCAAAGATAGTACGGTATTTTTCTTCGCTTTCTCTAACTCCTTCTTCGGCTAGCTTGCGTTCCGTAATATCCACTGCAGTTATAAAGCAATGTTTTTCATTATCATTAACTATGCCCGTCAGTAAAACAGATGTTGGGTTTTCACCATTCCTTATGAGTATAACCTCGCAGCTTTCTTTTCTGCTGTCTTTAAATATTTTTTCAACAAAGTGCCTGAAGATGGGTTTTGTTTCTTCTGATACAAAAAAATCAAACCGGCTGTATTTTAATTTCTGCCGCTCTTTGCCTAACATCTTGGCTCCGCTGAGGTTCAATTCCTCGATTTTGCAGGTATCCGAAAGTGTAAAATACCCCGTTGGCGCAAAATCGTACATTCTGATATAGTTGTCCTTTGCAGTTTCTGCCTGCTCTCTTGCAAGCATGAGTTCTTCGTTTATTAATTCGAGTTCAATCTGATGCACCTCAAATTCGTGCAATAACTTCTTGCTTTCAGCTTCCGAAATCTCAACAGCTGTTTCTTTGCGTTTTTTTTCATACAAAGCTTCTGCCTTTTTACGAATGGGAAAGCTATCAGCCGGCTCGGGCTTCTTATTCAGGGAAGTGTACAATTCTTGCAGTGTATTGTATTTTTGTTTCAATTCCTGCAACTCAATAAAGAGTTCTTCTCCGTTTTTGTTTTGATTGCTCATAAATCAATTTTCTGAGAGTCGAATAAGAGTAAATGTTTTAGGTTCAGTATGTTTTAGTAGTAGCTAGCATCGGCTATCAGATTAATATGTATTATACAAAGATTGCCTGTGGCTATATAAATAAAGCGAAGATACTAAATTTGTTAATAATATAGCATCCCTTCAAATTCCGAAGGAAAATTTGTTTTACTATACCAATACTATTCGTTTCTCTCCCCCGCTGATGCTCCGTTGGCACGCTACTTATTCTCTGTCTAAATGCTCAATCCACCGCTGGCGCTCTTTTATAACACGTGTCGGTTTAAATTTCTCTGGTATCCCCGTTGACCCTCTTTTTCATTATGCCCAATCAGTGTTAATCCCTTTAATCTGTGCACCCGATCTGTGTTAATCTTTGTAATCCGTGGACCCCTCTATGTGAGCTTCGGCGAACAAGCAATCGGTGCCAATCTGAATAATCCGCGTAATCTGTGTTCCCAATCGTAGTGAGCATCAGCGAACAACTAAATCCATCTGTGTTAATCTGTGTAATCTGTGGACGAATAATTGTGCGCTTCAGCGAACAGCTCAACCCATCTGTGCCAATCTGAATAATCCGCGTAATCTGTGTTCCCATTCGTTGTGAGCATCAGCGAACAACTAAATCCATCTGTGTTAATCTGTGTAATCTGTGGACGAATAATTGTGCGCTTCAGCG
>JBAXXB010000191.1:0-8945 GCA_037128115.1 Bacteroidota bacterium | reverse complement strand
CCGACCAGCCAGGATAAATTCATTATCGCTGTTTTTTTTCTCTTCCAACTCATCAATGTCGAATTCATCCTGTATTTCCCCAAATATCTCTTCAATCAGGTCTTCCACCGTTACCATTCCGGCTGTACCTCCGAACTCATCCACCACAACCGCAACACTTTTGCGCTGGGTTATCATCATATTCAAAACATTGCTGGCTGAAATAGTTTCGGGTACAATAATTACAGGTCTCACAACAGACTGTATATCTGCAGGTTTACTAAAAAGATCATATAAATGGACATACCCGGTCAGGTTATCGATACTTTGTTTATACACAGGTATTTTGGAGTGCTGGGTTTCAAGAAATAAGCCATGAAGTTCCGCAATGGGGATGTCGTCCTCAGCCGCAATAATCTCGTTCCTGGGTACCATACACTCCCGTACCTTAGTCGAATGGAAATCGCGCACATTTTGTATCATCTGCATTTCAGTAGCTTCATCCACCTGGGATGCCGCATCAGGGTCATAAAAATCACGGATGTATTCATCGAAATCGATGGCAGTGAACTGGTACCTTACAGAACCGGTTTTCATCCCAAAAACGTACCTTAATATGAGTTCGGACAGCCCAAGAAAAAAGTACATAAACGGATATAGCACGAGGTAGATCAGGTAAACCGGAACAGCAAAAAAATTGAGCAGGCCGTTCGGATTGAGCCGGAAAAGTATTTTTGGTAAAAACTCGGCTGTGATCAGAATCAGGAGTGTAGAAAGTATAGTTTGCAGAATCAGGATAACACCATCGGTAGCCAGTGCCAGGGGAAGCAGATTCCTAAGAACCGGCTCCAAAAGAGCTGCAGCAGCTATACCATAAATTACAAGAGCAACGTTGTTCCCGACAAGCATGGCACCTATAAAGCGCGAAGGATGGTGAATGAAACCGGAAATAAGCCTGGCCGAAACCGAACCTTTACCCTTTTCGAGCTCTATACGCAGTTTATTAGAGCTCACAAACGCAATCTCCATCCCCGAGAAAAAGGCGGATGAAGCAAGTGTTATGGCTATAATTACATAATTATTCATCGGATATATGCAAAGATAGGAACCTTCCCGAACTATTTATCTTCTTCCACGTAAATAGTGGCTGTAACTTCCCGGATAACCCAATTATCAAATAACTCGTCCGATTCCATTCCCTTACCCATTATGATTCTGTCGGGGGTAGTAATCTTCACGAATTCGTTGGTCGAAACCTTGTGCATATTGCGGTCGTATAAAAGGCTTTCGGTATTGAGCTGTTCATGTTTCTGGAAATTCCGGATTACAACATTCCCCCGGGCCTGCATGGTACGCCTGCCATCCCAGCTAATACCGTAATTGGCCGTAAGTTCTGTTTTAGGCTGATTGATGGAGTCGAAAA
The DNA here is from genome assembly GCA_037128115.1 of Bacteroidota bacterium. GTDB lineage: Bacteria > Bacteroidota > Bacteroidia > Bacteroidales > UBA4417 > UBA4417. The sequence continues at coordinate 7,543 of JBAXXB010000191.1, read as the reverse complement.
AAATAATTTTGAGCCCTTTCGGAAGTTCAGTATAGGCATCACGTGTCTGAAAACTGATCATTTTAGGCGCTGTTAGCTCATATGCAGGCTTGCCCATTTCACTCTGTTTTACATCCACATTGTTAATAGTGACATCGGGGATGGAGTCCTTGGCTGAAAGTTTAATAACAGCCATCATGTCGTTTTCACACGAAATAAGCATTGTCACCATAAGCAGGACAACTATGCTGAATAAAATCCGGTATGTAAACACTGCAGTCAAATTCCTGCTCATAGTAAAACCCATTGTTTATAAAAGCGCGATCTCAGGAGGTTTTCTGGCTCAGGCTGCAAGGCTCACATATTAACCAACCAATACTGAATGATCATACGCCACAACACTACCTGGAGATTTAAAAGGAATATTACCCAGCCTGACTAGTTAAAACGACGTTTCAGGAACCACCTTTCCTGGAGTGCTGAGCCAATAGTGAAGCGAACGTAATTTTCCTTGATGAGCCCGTTATTGGTAGTACCCTGGGTGCCCATTTCGACAGCAATGTTGATTGTCGACCTTGACTTTTTCATAGGCAATCCCACGCCAAAACTCACTCCGAAATCATTAATACGGGTGTTCTGTATTTCGAGGTAACTCTGTTCGAACCGGAAACCTGCCCTGTAATTTATACGTTCGTAATATTTACCGATATCAACTGGCGAAGGGCGGAACTGCCCGCCTATAGAAACGCGGAAATTATCTTTCAGCCCGGGATTATTACCCAGGTAGCGGAATTCGCTCCATTTCTGGTAGTTAACGTCAGTAGTGATAAACCAACGATTAGTACTGCCAAACATGATACCGGCACCCATAGCTGTAGGAAGTGTTACCACTCCATTATTACTTACTTCATAGCTTACCGTATCCTTAGGATGCTCTAGATTAGTAGCATAGTCATAGGCATATGAATAAGTTATCTTTTCTGCATCCCCGTCGAGCAATTGTTTTGGGGTAAAGGTGAGCCCGACTTGGTAAAATCTTCCTTCTTTCAGATTTTTGCGATAGATAAGACCCATGTCAAAATTGATCTTATTCAAACGCGCTGTGCTCTTAACCATGGTGTTGGCAAAAGTACCCGAATCGGGAAAGGTAGTAGCGCGCTGTTTAACAATATTACCAAAAATATAGGCCATGTTAACGCCGACCGACAAGTTCTTAACCGGTGAAAAGGCACTGCCGAAATAGGCTTTGTTCAGTCCGCCGCTTCCCTTGTATGCAGTCACCATTTTGCCGACATTAGGAACAACCTGGTTGCCTTGCATATTAAACCCAACATTTGAATACGGCATGATTCCCAGACTTGTCCTCCACCATTTTGTAATAGGCAAACCGAAATAAAGATTCGATAAGGTACCAAACCTGGTTTTTTCAGATTGGTCGGTGGTAGTCAGGGTGCCTGTCCGTAAGTTAAAAGCCGCATCGAATACAAAACTATTTGTATCGAAAGCCATATAGGAAGCCGGGTTAGCCGGATTGATATAATATGGGCTGCTAAAGGCGGTAGAGGCTCCTCCGAGAGCCATGTTCATCTGGCTGCTGACACCAAACAAATTACCAATTCCAAATATTGAATACGGGGACGAAATACTTACCTGCGCTGTTGCAACGAATCCCGTTAAAAACAGGGCCAGGGCCAGAACAAGTTTATGGACTAATTTAAAGTGTTTCAATGTTGAAATTGAGTATTAGGTTTAAGCCCTCAAGTACCAGGTTGGGGGCTGCAAAGGTCTTTATTTTTAATCGTTTATCAAAATAATTATAATCTCCACCCGTCAGAATTATTTTAAGGCCGGGATATACAATCTGGTAGCGCTGTATAATTCCCTCCACTTCTGCCACTATGCCATTCAAGACTCCTGAATGCATACTTGAGCAGGTATCATCTCCTATCAGCTTTGCATCGTCATAATAATCAAGCAGCGGTAAACGGCTTGTATAAGCATGCAGGGCTTTGTAACGCATAGCAATTCCGGGTGAAATGCTCCCTCCGGCGTACTCGGCAGCAGCCGAAATAAAGTCATAGGTTATTGCCGTTCCCGCGTCTATAACCAGGATATCGCTTCCAGGCATCAAAGCCCGGGCGCCAATAACGCCAGCAAGGCGGTCCTTCCCCAATGTTTCGGGGGTGTTGTATTTTGTAGTGACCGGCACTGGTGTCTGGTGATCCAGAATCAATGTCTTGAAATACCGGCGCAGGAATGTCTCAATTTCTGATGGATATTCCCTAACCGATGAAAGTATAGCATTCTCTACCTGAACATTATCCGCACAGAACAGCCTGATAAGCTCTAAATCCATGCCAGGGTGACTCGAAAATGCAAGCATTTCCCTGCCCTGGAATAAGGCAAGTTTAGTCAATGTATTCCCGGCATCAATGATAAAATTCATGGGCTTCACAATTTGAATGCTGCTTGCAGTTCAAAGATTGACAAAATTAGAAAAAGCAATTATCTCTTTCCATGTACCGGGAGTTTATACCTTTGCATTTGTGAATTTTTAACATGCTGCCTCAATTGCGGCAAAGCTGGTTTTGACTGGCTAATGTTATTTTTTACATCGATCCAACTAAACAGTTATTAATACAAGTATTCATGCAGCGAAATTTGTTACTCACCATGATTGCCGGGCTTCTCAGCCTGTGTTTATCGGCCCAGCAGGCCGTAAAAATTTACAAGCCGGAAGCGGATGCAAGGGCAGAAGTGGCTGCCGCGGTGGCAAAAGCAGCAGCCGAAGGCAAACATGTGTTCCTCCAGATCGGAGGCAACTGGTGCCCCTGGTGCCTGAGGTTTCACCAAATGCTTGCCGAAGACCAAAAACTGGATAGTGTGTTACAGGCTAATTACGAAGTTGTTACTGTAAACTACAGTAAAGAGAAAGACAATCATGAACTCCTGGCTACATTTGGCTATCCCCAGCGTTTCGGCTTCCCCGTTTTTGTAATTCTTGATGAAAATGGCAAGGTCATTCATACACAGGACAGCTGGTACCTCGAACAAGACAAAGCTTACAGCCGCGAAAAAGTGGAGCATCTTTTCTTGATGTGGTCAGCCTATACCATGAAGGAAGCCGCTGCCAAATACGGGAAGTAAACGGGAAAGGTAATTTTTGCCAACAAGGAGGGTGGATATTGGGGAATGGGGAATAGCCAGTAAATCTTCCTTTCTCCCGGTCTTGTTGTTCCCCAGTCCTTCAAAATCAAAACCGCCTTGTGCATGTACTAAGTTTGTATTTTTGCCGTTAGTTTGCGAAGCCTAATCCCTGTAACTACACCGAATCATACCATGGAAAACAACCGCCGTCCTTATATTTACCTCCCTATTGCCTTTGCCCTTGTGCTCGTAATCGGAATACTGACCGGGTATTACCTGGTACAAAGTTCTCTTATCCAAGGCCATACATTTTCAGGTAAAAAAACTGTAAATAGCACCCTTAGTGAATTGATAAAGTATATCGACAATAATTATGTCGACAGTGTGGATAATCAGAAACTGAATTCCGAAGCTATTACTGGAATGTTGCTGAGCCTTGATCCACATTCCATATACATTCCAGCTTCCGACTTCGCTAATGCCAACGATCCATTGATGGGTAATTTCGAAGGCATAGGCGTTCAGTTCAAGATTGAGCATGATACAGTAATGGTTATTAATACGATTCCCGGTGGTCCATCGGAGAAAGTTGGTTTACTGGCAGGCGACCGCATTGTAAAAGTGGATGGCAAAAATATAGCCAGTATCAAAATCGACAACGAAAAGGTAATGAAGCTGCTGAAAGGGCCTAAGGATACGAAGGTTAGAGTAAGCATATTCAGGAGGGGACTGAAAAAAATGAATGATTTCACTATTACCCGGGGTATTATTCCAACCTGGAGTATTGATATTTCGTATGCCGTGAATGCCCAAGTGGGCTATGTAAAACTCAGCAAATTCAGTGCTACTACCGGAGAAGAACTGCATAAAGCCCTGGAAGAACTGAAAGCCAAAGGCGTTCGCAAACTCATACTTGACCTGAGAGGCAACTCAGGCGGCTACCTGAATGAAGCCATTTCGGTGGCTGATGAATTTTTACCCGACAACAAACTGATTGTTTATACCCAGGGCCTGCATCGTACGAAACAGGTGGCCAAATCCACTTCTGAAGGGGTCTGGGACGGGCTTCCCCTGGTGGTGCTGATTGACGAGGGCTCGGCTTCGGCCAGCGAAATCGTTGCAGGTGCTATTCAGGATAATGACCGCGGCATGGTTATTGGCCGCCGGTCGTTCGGCAAAGGGCTGGTACAGGAACAGATAAGCCTGAGCGACGGATCGGCCCTGCGCCTTACTGTAGCCCGGTACTACACTCCTACCGGCCGGAGCATTCAGAAACCATACAGCAAGGGAGCCGAAGACTATTACATGGAGTATTATCACCGCATGCAGGACGGGGAACTGGAGAGCGCCGACAGCGTAAAAATGAATGATTCACTGAAATTTAAAACGCCCGGAGGGAAAACCGTATATGGGGGCGGAGGCATTATGCCTGATATTTTTATCCCGGTTGAACACAATGCCGGTTTGAAGTTTTACAACGAATCCGTAAACAAAGGTATCCTATACCAGTTCGCGTTCGAATATACCGATCGTAACCGGGCCTCGCTGGGATCATACAAGGAAGCAGTACAATTTGACAAAGTCTTCAATGTTAGCAGTGGTATTTACAGCGAATATGTCGCCTATGCCGAAAAGAATGGCATCAAGTATTCAGGTGCCGAAACAGCTGCCTCGCAGCAACATATCAGCGAACTGATGAAAAGTTATATTGCCCGAAATCTCTACGATGCGAAGGGATTCTACCCTATATTCCTCCCAACTGATAAGGCTTTCCAAAAGGCAATTGAAACCTTGGGGAAAAAATAAGACAGACTCATATTTCACCCCTTAGTATAGTCCTATCGGCTGTTGGAAAAAATTTCTGCCTCCTTATAGCACTATCTTCTTTACCATTTTCCGGTTTCCTGCCTGCAGGCTTACCAGGTAAACTCCGTGTGCCAGGCCGCTTGCAGTCACAAGTTTCCGGGAAGTTCCACCTTCTAGTTTACCACCAGTAATCCTGCTTCCCGACATGCTATAAACCCGGTATTCAGCCGGCTGTTTAAGCGTTGATTGAATTTCGATACCGTATTCGGAAGCATATACCGAAAACAGATCCGTCTCCCCGGCTAATTCAGGTGTTGAAGTATTCAGATCAATATTGAACGTACAGCTGAAAAGACCACGTCCGTGTGATGCCGCCAGCACCGTGTTATCTGATAGCCGCAATGTCAGCATATCTACACGCACATTAGCCAAGCCAGTGGTCTGAGGAGTCCACAACACGTTTGCATCGCCCAGGTTGCTGGTCGACCACACGCCCAGTTCGGTGGCAATGAGTGCCTGCCGGCAGTTCTGCGGATGGTAAATAGCCCAGCGCACCGGCATATCAGGAAGGTTGCCTTCTACTTCGCGCCAGGCTTGTCCGCCGTTATACGTCTGCCAGATGGAAGAAACTCCATAGTTACTGAAAGTTACCAGGAGCGTATCTTCGGAACCACCTATGGCTATACTGGAAATATTAGCAGCGGGAAAAGAAGGGCTGCCTATTTCGGTTGTTTCGGGATAACCATTTGCTTTTTTTACTTTATACAACTGCCCGGAAACAGAACCGAGGAATAGTGTTGTATTTCCTGCCACGGTGAAAGGAGATACTTTTACACTCGAAAAATAGGAGGTACAGCCCGAATTTAGAGCTAAAGAATACCCGATTCCGTTTGTCGGTATGTTATATACTTTCAGAAGCCTATCCGCGTTATTACCCCAAAAATCCACTGCGTTTGCGTACAAAGTGTTATACTGGCTGCTATAGTCGGCAGGGTTGATAAACACACCGCTGTATTCATCAATGTAATTCACCTGTTGCCCGTTATTGAACAAGTAGTACCTGTTGTAATACACTGAAGTGAAATACACAGCTGGATTATCCTGGTCCCAGAAACAATATGCACCGTCACCACCCGAAATCATGCTGTTGATGGTAAGTGGAGAACCCTGGTAAAGCAGACTCCCGTTATCCTGGAGGCCTCCAATAAACTGTTGTTCCCCAGCTGCAGGATGAAGTGCCCCTGAATAGAACTGCAAAGTATTATAATTTTTATTTTTTTGTTGAAACACCACCGATGATGCTGACGAATTGCCTGTTTGGGTGTAAAACACGCCCCCGTCGCATCCGAAAAGCATCTTTGAAGATGAACCCAGCTTGTAAACGATGGTATGTTGATCGGCATGCACGTATGTATTTCCGCCTCCGTAATACATCCTGGTCCAATCCGAAAGATGGTCCCAACTGGTCCCGTTATTGGAAGTCCGCCACAGATCAAGCCCCCCGGCATACAATACTTCCGGGTTATTTGGGTCAACAGCGATTGTCATGGCATGCCAGGCCAGGTTAGCCCAAACATCGTCACCAACAGGTGTGAGCACTTCATTCCAGGTCGCACCTTTGTCGTTGGAACGGTATATAAACAGTCCCCTGTAGATGGGGTCGGTTCCGGGATCATGAATACCGGCAGCGAAGGCCGCATATACTACATTTGCATTGGAAGCTGAGGTTGTAAGCACTACTCTGCCTGGCAGGGGAAGGTATCCCATGGTCGGGATCAGGGTAGCCACATCATCGAAAACAGTCCAGGAACCCGGTGTACCGTTATCGGAAAACAGCACTACAGCACCCCCGTTTCCATCGAGGTTGGGCATGGTACCCACGTAAATGCGGCCATCAGCGCCTAACGCAACATCGCTCACTCCGTAAGGAACCGTATTACCAGCGATGTTGGGCAATACCTGTTGCCAGGTCTGTCCCCCGTTGGCCGAACGGTAGAGACCATCGGTCGGCTGACTTTGCTGGTTGCCATGGTAATAGCCCGATACCACACCGGCATAGATAACACTTGTGCCCGCTTCGTTACGCACCACCATTTTAGTCACATAAGCGAAGCCGGTAGTAGCAGGAATTAAATTCCAGGACTGCCCGCCATCGCTGGTTTTCCATATCCCCACACCGCGCCCACCTGATTCGCGGTAAGTAATCAGCGCAGTTTGCGCTTCTCCTGTGCCCGCATACATTGTGAGCGGGTTATTGGGATCGTACGTTATACAACTGATAGCAAGGTTAGCCCACATATCATTCACGGCATGCCACGAACTGCTCGCCAGGGTTATATCGTTATTATACCACAATCCCCCCGTAACACCCCCGGCCCAGACCTTATTATCTATGATTGGATCCCACATGATGGCCCTTGTCCTGCCGCCCATCTCTGCATCGGTCCCGGTCCACTGGAGCTCGTAGTCACCCGATTTGGTTTTCCTCGACTGCATCAAATCCTGCATCTTGTATGCAGCCGGTAGCCTTTCGGCTGTTACACGTTTTTCGACCGGGTCCATGGTCATAAAATATTCCTGAAGCGAAGCCAGATCGGGCGAATCGGTTTTA
>JBAXXB010000190.1:0-8975 GCA_037128115.1 Bacteroidota bacterium | reverse complement strand
CTTTGAACGATTTATACAGGCCGACATAGCCGACACAAGGGCATTCCAGGGTGCAGGGCTGGGATTGTCGATTTCGAAAGCTTACGTGGAAATGCTGGGCGGTAAAATCTGGTTGCAAAGCGAAGAAAATATTGGCTCTGTATTTTATTTTACCATTCCATTCTACTCGGTAGCAGAAGAAAGAAAGGAAGCAGTAATTGAGATTCCTGCTGTTAGAGGTATTTCCCCTGGAGCAAACCTGAAAATATTGATTGTTGAAGACGACGAAACCTCGGAAATGCTGATTTCGTACACCGTGAATCCCTTTGCACGGGATGTGGTTAAAGTCCGGACAGGTGGTGCATCCATCGAAGCTTGCCGCAAAAACCCTGACATTGACCTTGTAATCATGGATATAAAAATGCCCGGAATGGATGGCCTTGAAGCCACCCGCCAAATCCGGAAGTTTAACAAAAATGTGATCATAATTGCCCAGACGGCCTACGGCCTGCTTGGCGATAAGGAAAAAGCCATTGAGGCAGGATGTAGTGACTATATATCAAAACCGGTTGATTTGGGAGAATTAAGAGGCCTGATCCGGAAATATTTCAATAAATAAGAAAGGAATATGTTGAACCTACAGGATAAATCAAGGGAGGAACTCATTGACGAATTGCTGAAACTACAGCAGGAGAATGTGTTTCTGCAGGAAAGATATGATAAGGATATAAGGGAAAGGGAAATGACAGGTGAAAAAATTTCCATGCTTGCCCACGCGCTGCGCAGCACAAGCGAATGCGTATGTATCACCGATATGAGCGATAAGATACTCTTTGTGAATACTGCATTTTTAAAAACCTATCAATATGAGGAGTCTGAGCTGATCGGTAACTATATAAACATTGTGCGATCGGGTAACAATCCACGTGAAGTCACCGATGCCATCCTTCCTGCTACGCTTAACGGGGGCTGGCAGGGTGAAATATTGAACCAGCGTAAGGACGGAAGCGAATTCCCCATCCATATTTCAACATCGGTTATTCGCGACTACAACGGGGTGCCTGTGGCATTAATAGGCGTAACAACCGACATTACCCAGCGTAAACGGGTCGAAAAAGCCTTATCGGAAAGCGAAGCCCGCATGCGTTCCATTACCGATTCGGCCCAGGATGCCATACTGATGATGGATTCGAAAGGCCAGGTTTCCTACTGGAACCCTTCGGCCGAGCGCATATTCGGGTATACACGGCAAGAAGCCTTGGGCAAGGACCTGCATTCCTTTATTGTTCCCGAACGCTATTACAAGGCACACCAGGTTGCCTTCCCCAACTTCCTGCTGTCAGGCTGTGGCTCAGCTATTGGCAAAACACTTGACCTGGAAGCCCGGCGAAAAGACGGCACGGAAATATTTGTTCAACTCTCACTTTCCTCTATTCAAATCAGTGCCGAATGGAATGCCATAGGCATTCTGCGCGATGTAACCGAACAGAAGAATACGGAAGCTGCACTTATAAGAGCCAAGCAGGAAGCCGAAAAGGCCAACCGGTTCAAGAGCGTTTTCCTGGCGAATATGTCGCACGAAATCAGGACTCCCCTGAATGCCATCATAGGATTCTCCCAACTGCTGAACCGTGATAAGCGCCTGTCGGACTCACAAAAAGAATACAGTTTTTCAATCATACGCGCCGGGGAACACCTGCTGGCTCTAATTAACGATATACTTGAATTGTCAAAAATTGAAGCCGGCCGCATTGAGTTAAACCCTTCAAATGTGGATTTATATGCCCTGCTGGACGATATACGAACCATCTTTAAGGAACGCGCAAAGAGTAAAAAACTTCGGTTTATAAGCGAAATGGCCGTGGATATGCAACGCTTTGTATTTGTTGATGAGAGTAAATTGCGACAAATTTTTGTCAACCTGATTGGTAATGCACTGAAATTCACCGAAGAAGGAGGAATTGCGGTGCGCACCCGCATCGATTACATAGATGCAGATACGAGCCGGCTTATCGTGGAGGTACAGGATTCAGGCCCCGGCATTGCGGAGCATGAATTAGGAACACTTTTCAAACAGTTTGAGCAAACCAGTTCCGGCATCAATAATGGGAGCGGCACGGGTTTAGGCCTGGCCCTCAGCCGTGAGTTAGCCCTGCTGATGGGAGGTGACATATCAGTTACCAGCGAACCTGGAAAAGGTTCGGTATTTACTTTTCATGTCCTGGTTAAGGCAGCCGACAGCGCGTCAGTCGATTCGGATATGCCGAAAAGGGTAAAAGGTATATTGAACGAAGGGAAAACTTACCGTATACTGGTTGTAGATGATAAAGCAGAAAACCTGGAAGTGGTGGTGACTCTTCTCAGACTGGTGGGATTCGAAACCAACGAAGCTGTCAACGGTGAGGATGCAATTGCTAAATTTGAAGACTGGAATCCTGACCTGATTTTGATGGATATGCGTATGCCGGTCATGGATGGTTATGAGGCAACCCGCCGTATTAAATTGTCCCGGAAAGGGATGCTGGTACCCGTGGTAGCCCTCACGGCAAGTACCTTCGAAGATGAACTGAAAAAAATAGAATTGTTTGGTTTACAGGGATATATAAGGAAACCCTTCAGGGAGGACGAACTGTTTGCTACCATCGGGAATATTCTCGGTATTACCTTTAGTTACGAGGATGAAATTATTGTTTCGACGACGACACATCCGCTCGACAGTGAATCCATGGACAAGTATATCGAAAAATTATCGTACGGCTTATTGCTGAAAATGCAGAATGCGCTTGCGGTTGCCGATTTGGACCTGCTGATTGAACTTATTCAGGATGTGGAACAGGAGAACCCGGAACTTGCTATGCAACTCACTAACCTGGCCAGGAATTACGATTATGAGCTTTTACAACAAATAATAAATAAAAAGGAGAAAAAAGGATGATGAGTGATAATGAAAAAACCCAAAATATCCCTGACATTCTGATAGTGGATGATGTATCGGCCAATCTGAAAATCCTGGGCGAAATACTGAAACGCGAAGGCTATAAAGTCAGGCCGGTGCCTGATGGCATACTGGCCTTGCAGGTTGCAGCCAAGGAGAAACCGGATCTTATTCTGCTGGATATCATGATGCCCGGCATGGATGGGTTCGAAGTATGCCGCCGCCTGAAAGAAAACACTAGCTTAAATGATATTCCCGTCATTTTTATCAGCGCACTGAACGATACCCGGGATATTGTAAAAGCGCTCAGTTCGGGTGGAGTCGATTTCATAACCAAGCCTTTCAAGGCCGAAGAAGTAACGGCAAGGGTAAACACCCATCTGAAACTCCACCTGCAAAGCAAAAAACTCCTCGAACAAAGTAAAGAACTCAAGCACCTGAACCAAACGAAAGACAAGTTCTTTTCGATCATTGCCCATGACCTGCGGGGGCCGCTGGGTGGTTTCATGGGCTTAACCGAGCTGATGGCCGATGACTCGCAACTGTTTACTGCAGCAGAGCAAAAGGAAATGACCAACGACCTGAGTAAAGCGGCACGCAATATTTTCAACCTACTCGAGAACCTGCTCGAATGGGCCCAGATGCAGCAGGGGCATACTGCATTTATGCCCCGGCAGATTAACCTGAGCGAATTGGTTTTTGAATGCATAAAAATGCTTTCGGAATCCATTCGTAAAAAATCAATCCGGCTTTCGGTTGAGGTACCTGCCAACCAGGAAGTGTTTGCTGATATCAATATGCTGCAATCAGTAATCCGTAACCTGGTTTCCAATGCTATCAAATTTACTCCCCAGGGTGGCAGGGTGAGTATACTGGCAGGCCTGGCCGAGAACAATACTTCGGTGATCGCGGTGAAAGATTCGGGTATTGGAATGAGCATTACATTGTTAGCCAGTCTTTTTCAAATAAATATTAACAGCAGCCGGCCGGGAACCGAGGGTGAACCAAGCAGTGGCTTAGGATTGCTGCTCTGCAAAGAATTTATCGAAAAACACGGGGGTGAATTGTGGGTCGAAAGTGAGGAAGGAAAAGGCTCGGATTTCTTTTTCACCATTCCTTGCAATGCAGCTACCATGGATACGGATTCAGGCCTGAACCATGTTTCCATTCTGGCCGCGGCAAACCAGATTGATAACCTGAAAATTCTGATTGCCGAAGACAATGAAAATTCCGAGAAACTTATCCGGATTGTTACCAGGTCATTCAGTAACGACTTTTTGGAGGCCGCTACAGGGGCTGAGGCCGTGGAAGTTTGCCGCAACAACCCTGATATCGACCTGATACTGATGGATATCAAAATGCCGGTAATGGACGGTTTGGAAGCCACCAGGCAAATCCGCCAATTCAACAAAAATGTGATCATTATCGCGCAGACTGCTTTCGGTCTTCCCGGCGACAGGGAGAAAGCCATCGAAGCCGGTTGCAACGACTATATTGCCAAGCCCATCGAAATTGCTCTATTGCTGGAACTTATACAAAAGAATTTCAGTAAGGGGGGAAAGAAGGTTTACCCGGTCTGATACGATAGAAGTTGAATATGTTATGAAATGGGCTTACTTCTAAGAGAATGTTAACGAATGACACCTTTTTTATCTCGGATGTTGTGTAGTAAGTAAAAAATGTGCGAAATTTAGTCGCTGAGAGCCGGACAGGTTTGTGCAGAGATCATAAAAAAGTTCCACCGGAACTGACTCTGCGGGTTCAATGCTTCTTTTCAGCGTTCGTTCCGGTAAAGCAATTTTGATCCTGGAACCATAATTAGCGGCATCGATTTGTAATTGTATATTTGCTGATTTCCGACTTGCGATCGGTGGATTGCTTATTTTGATATTTCTATTTCTTCCTTCATTTTAACAAGAGTATTAAAGCGGGTTTTTATGAAAAAACAAAAAAGTCCAGATAAATTGAATTCTCTTCTTCGCCAGAGAGCCGAAGAGTATCTTGAAAAGGGACTTGCTAAAACAAAGCAGGTATTTTCGGAAGTAGATGCCATGAAACTTATTCACGAGCTCGAAGTGCACCAGGTTGAGCTGGAAATGCAGAATGAAGAACTGGAACTGGCCAAAGCACGGGAAGCGGAATATGCCGCGGGGAAATACGAGGAATTATACGATTTTGCTCCAACGGGGTATTTCACGCTTTCAAAGGAAGGTATCATAACAAAAGTGAACCTCAGGGGCTCAACCTTGCTTGGCCGGGAACGCCTGTGCCTGGTCAACAGCCGGTTCGACAGCTTTGTAAGCCCGGAAGCCCGGATGGACTTCCTCCATTTTCTGGATAAAATATTTGGTAGTAAAGCCCGGCAGACCTGCGAAATAAGCCTTTCAGCCGATCATGACTCTATCATCTATGTTCTGCTTACTGCCCAGGTGAGTGAAAACAGGGAAGAATGCCTGCTTACGGCTTCCGATATCAGCGAATTCAAGCTTGCGGAACAAAAAATACGGGAAAGTGAAAGATTCCTTAAGGAAGTACAATCCATAACCAGCCTGGGTACCTTTTCGATTAACCTTAAAACCATGAAATGGGAGAGCTCCGAAATGCTCGATGTGATCATGGGGATTGATGCCGGCTTTGACCGAACATTGAAAGGGTGGGTTTCGACCTTGCACCCCGATTGGGTGCAACAGCTGAAGGGCTATTTTCATGCCGAAGTTGATGGCAACAAAAAGAAATTCGATAAGGAGTATAAAATTATACGCCAGACCGACCAGGCTGAACGCTGGGTGCATGGTATGAGCCGGCTCGAATTTGACAGGTACGGGCAAGCGGAAAAGATAGTAGGTACCGTGAGGGATATTACCGAAAGGGTTCAGTCAGAAGAAGCGCTGCGACACAGTGAAGAACAATTATCGCTGGCGCTGGGTGGGGCCGAAATGGGTAGGTGGCACTTCAATATCAAAACTATGCAAGGTACACTTGACCTGAAGGACATACAAATCCTGGGTTATTCCCATAAGGTCACAATAAGCGACAGGGCCTCCTGGGTTAACCTTACTCATGCTGAAGATATTACTTTGGCGGAGAAAAGGCTTGCAGACTACCTCACCGGGCAAACTCCTCTTTTTGAGACTGAACACCGCATGCTTAATGCATCGGGTGAATATCATTGGGTGAGTGTCAGGGGGAAAATAACCGCTTATGATAAAGATGGCAGCCCTCTGATGATTTCAGGCACTTTCCTCGATATAGCAAAGCACAAACTGGCGGAGCAGGCCCTGGTAGAGAGCGAACTGAAATACCGTCTGCTCGTTGAAAATGCAAACGAAGCTATTTACGTGGTACAAAACGGCGCTATTGTATTTGCGAATAAGGTTTGCGGCCTTATTACCGGCATCCCGTCTTCCGGCTTGATCGGTTTGTCAGTCTTTGATCTGGTCGATGCCAGGGATAGGGAACCGCTTGTTAATCATCACCGTGGTTTAATCAACGGGACTCTACAGAGTCATAACAGCCAGTTCTCCATCCGGAACAAAACGGGTGAAGAACGTTGGTTGTCAGTCAATTCGGTGAGAATAATATGGGAAGGCTTGCCAGCCACGCTCAACATGGCTACCGACATCACTGAGCGGAAATATCACGAAGTGCAGCTACAAATTTATTCGGATGAATTGAAGAAGCAGATTGCCGAAAAGGATAAATTTTTCTCCATTGTAGCACACGATCTGAGGGGGCCATTCAATATTTTTCTCGGGTTTACCGAAATAATGGCCTATGGCTTAAACGAAATGACCCTGGCTGAAATCCAGAATATAGCAACGGTCATCAGGAATTCAGCCGTCAATCTATACAGCCTGCTCGGCAATCTCCTGGAGTGGTCGCGCCTGCAGAGGGGTTTGTTTGCCTTTAATCCTTCCATTTACCCACTTATGCCCCGGATCTCAGAAAATATGCAGATGGTCATGGAGGCAGCTCGAAAAAAAGAGATCTCGATAAGCTATGATGTGCCTGAAAAATTGGAAGTTTTGGCTGACGGTAACATGCTGGGAGGGATTATACGGAACCTGGCAACCAATGCAGTTAAATATACTCCCAGGGGTGGATGCATACTGATTTCGGCTGAGAAAAACAGCGATCATGCCGTCGAAATCTCGGTCCGGGATACAGGGATAGGCATGGATGCTGAAATGTTGGCGGGCTTGTTCCGCCTCGATTCGGTTTCGAACCGGACCGGTACTGAGGGTGAACCCACTACGGGGCTTGGACTGATCCTATGCAAAGACTTTGTGGAAAAACACGGTGGAAAATTATGGGCTGAGAGCGAAACAGGAAAGGGGAGTACATTCCGTTTTACACTTCCCGGCGCTGCCAAAGCAGAAGGGGAAATCAAAAACCTGGTTGAAGGTTAATCGTTCCCGGAAGCCAGCCTAGCGGGCTTTGAGCAATATCTCAAGGCGCAGAAAAATACCAAAAAGCTGAAAAGTCAATATAGATGCACTGAATTGAAATAAATATTTAACTTTACCATGGCGCTTTTTGTGAATTTTGAACAGGCTTGGGCAGGAATGCCAGGCTTATATACAAATGCCCTCAGTAAGTCATGGAAAGTTATTCAATTTTAATAATTACAGTGATCGTGATTAAACCAGGGACCAGGTTCAGATTCGTAATCCATGCACACGAAAGAGCCTTGATCGGCAGACACCCAGCGGGCTAACTGTTAAGGTTCATCATGGCGAACCTTTAGCCCACTAACACCTTTAACAATAAATAGGACGTGAGTAATTCCGCATGACCCGTATAAATAAATAATAACACATTGATAATTAGCTAATTACTTAAAAGAGGTGACAATGCCATATCTGGATTCTTTCCCAAAATCAACTCCACTGTGATGAGGAGGTTCAGGAAATATCCGGGTTGTATGGATAATACATCAGGCACAAATGTGCTATAAAAATGATGTGATTTATCCGGTAAATCGCTTACTCATTGACCCGTGAAAAGGATGAAGCCAGATCGTATGGCTGCAATAATTACCAGGTAAACTATATCAAAACGCATTTCAAAGAGTAAAATCCGGAAGTGTTCTCAAAAAGCTAGTACTAGGATGGACCATCAATACAAAACCAAAGAAGAACTCATCAGAGAGTTAGAGGAAGTTCAGCATAAGTATAACTCCTTAGAAGCAGCATATATAAAAGATCGTGAAGTCAAAGAGCAGGAAAAGCAAATCCTGGAAAAACTGATCCATGCTTCCGGGGAATTTATTGTTTTCCAGGACAATACCTGCGATTATGCCAAAATACTGGATAATATACTTGCTATTTCAGGTGCCAAATATGCCTCCTTTAATATTTTCGATAGGGAAGGACTTGACTTTACCTCCGTTTCAATCTCAGGGATTAAGGATATCTATAAGAATGCCATGTCGTTCCTGGGTTTCGACCCGGTAAATAAACACTGGAAACACGATCCCTTCCGCGCTGAAATGACAAAAGACAAAGCCATTACTCGCTTTGACAGCCTGCATCAGCTTACCAGGGATGTAATATCCAAAAATGCCGTGCACCTGCTCGAGAAAACCTTCAGTTTAGGGGAAACCTATGTGGTTAAAATTGCGAAGGACAACCAGGTGCTGGGCGATTTTACACTGATATTCCAGAAAAACGAAACCCTGTTGCACGCTGAGCTGGTGGAATTATATTCCAACCAGGTGGGAGTATTTCTCGACAGGAACCGGATTACAAATTCGCTGCGGGATAGCGAAGCCAGGTATGCTTCAATGACTTCGAATATTTCGGATGTTATTGGGATAGTCGGCCCTGAAGGGACTTTGAAATATCTCAGTCCCAATCTCAGGAAATTATTCGGTTGGGACCCGCAGGAGCTGCTTGGGAAAAGCTGCTGGTCAAAAATCCATCCCGATGATGTGGAACGCATCCAGGGGGAATTTGCGGCCCTGTCCGAAAAAGATAATTCGACCAGGATGGTAGAATTCCGGTCTGAAAATCCGGATGGCAGTTACCTGCCTATCGAACTTACAGCCACCAACCTGCTT
>JBAXXB010000189.1:0-9007 GCA_037128115.1 Bacteroidota bacterium | reverse complement strand
ATGTCTATCACCAGGCGTATTTGAACAATTTGTCCTGGAAAACGCTGGCGGCTCCCCATGGATTCAGCATGATGCGCACCGCACATAAAGTAGCCGCTAAGTTTGTAAGCATATTGAAGGCCAACGGTCTGAAAGGGCAGGAATTTGCCGTTGCATCGGCCCTCATTCTGGGGCAGAATGATATGCTTGATAATGAAACCCTGCAGGCATATTCAGGCTCAGGAGTAACGCATATTCTCAGCGTTTCGGGCCTACATGTAGGGGTTATTTTTATCGTCATCAGTTTCCTGCTCAGCTTTATGAAAAAGAAAGGTGGGCAGCTATACCTCAAAACAGCGATTATACTACTCACCATATGGGCGTATGCCCTGCTCACGGGAATGTCGCCCCCGGTGATGCGTTCAGCAGCCATGTTCACGTTTATTTCCATTGGCAACGCCAGCAGGCGGAATGTGCATATCATCAATTCCCTGGCAGTATCGGCCCTGCTTCTTTTACTTATCGATCCGCTGATGATAAGTAATATCGGATTCCAGCTATCGTATATGGCCATCGTAGGCATTGTATTTATCAATAAACCTATAGCAGATCTGCTGGAACCAAAAAGTAAGATTGCCAATGAAATATGGGCATTGATTGCCGTTTCACTGGCGGCTCAAATAGCGACAGCACCGCTAACCACTCTCTATTTTCACCAGTTTCCGGCCTATTTTATACCGGCTAATCTTATTGCGATTCCGCTCTCCTTCCTGGCCATTTATGCCGGTTTAGCAGTGTTGGTAACATCGGCAGTGCCCGTCGTCAGCAATTTCCTGGGCATGCTGACCAATTACCTGCTGTTCGGCATGAACTACTCCGTCAGATTTATTGAAGACCTGCCTCATTCAGTGCTTCATATCACTTCCGTTTTCACTATTGAGGCCCTGCTACTCTACCTGATCATTATTTCACTCATCTTATTATTCAGCCTGAAGAAAAAGGCATACCTGTACCTGGCCTTAGGGCTGACTATATTAATTTCAGCCAGTTTTTCAGACACCCAAATAAAGCGGGAAAGGCAGCAGAAGATCATTTTCTATAGCACTGGGAAGCAAACTGCAGTCGGGTTTATCGACGGAAGAAGCCAGGTATTGCTGGCTGATTCGCTCCTGCTTGCTGATAAAACCGCCTTGAAATTCCAGGTTGACGGAGCAAAAGCACTTTACGGGCTTTCGACTTCTTCGGCCCTGGCTCTTGATACCATCAGCAGTTCAGATCAAAGACTCACTAAAAGCTCCTCTTTCCTTTACCACCTGGGGAAACATTTCATGTTTCACAGCAAACGTATTATGATTGCCGACAGTATTCCAAAGCCAGCCGGGCCCTGCAACAGTTTGAGAGTTGATTACTTATTGGTTCGGCATAATCCCAGGATTACGATCAGCACACTAAAGCAACTCTACCAGCCCGGAATGGTAATTTTTGATGCTACAAATTCGGCATACAAGACGGGAAAATGGCTGGCTGAATGTAAAAAAGCCGGGATAAAAGCTTACAGCATTAAAAAAGATGGCGCCCTACTGGTGGATCTATAAAGGCAAATGAACCAGGCCAGTATAAAATTGTTAATCTCTGAATGGGCGAACTGTCGAAACCCGGAAGGTAAAAATACCAGGGATGCTTTCCTTTCAGATCAGGGGAAGTTTCCATCCCCACCATGGTATGCCTGGAACAACAACATTCAAACAATATGACATTTATAGTGAAAGGTGTACTATGAGAAAGAGAGTTCCTGCTTAAAATGAAATCAAGTCACCGACTTTAACATTATGTTTTTCGGCATAGCCGGCGTTCACTTCCACTACATACATTGCCGGTTTGCCCGATGGTATCTGGTCAAGTGAATAAGGAGTGCAGTTTCGGTTTATGCTGACGATTTTACGTTCGGAATCCGCATAGATAATGTCGAGAGAGAGAATGGTGTTTTTCATCCAGAAAGTCTGGGGTTCCTCCTTGTCCATCAGGAAGAGCATACCGTTGTTTTCGGCCATGGTATCCCTGTACATAAGGCCTTGTTCGCGTTCTGCGTCATTATCTGCTACTTCAATATCAATGGCTGAAATCACTTTATTGGATTTTGCGCTAACAAAACGCAACTCCCCATCCTTGCGGAAAACAGGTTTTGGGGGCATATCAGGTTGTTCGTTCACAGCGGCTTCAGGTTTTCGGACAGGTTTATTCGCCGGGTTAAAAAAAAGGATGGATGAGCCTATGACAAGGATCAGCACCAGGATGGTAGTTATGGTAATATTGTATACCGAAAGTTTACGTTTCATTTAACTTAATTTGGGTCTTTAGTGTATTTGATTCCCGGGAAGACTCATGCACTGTTTTTAACTTATTAAATTCTCTTCTATCGTAACAACAGACAGGTAAATTGGAGCCTGATCACGGCAGAATTCCTCGCCTAAGAATATACTTCAGTACATATTCCCTCTTCGCTTCTTATCATCCTGCCCTTCAAAATTTTCATAAACCGAGCAATAAATCTCAATCAGACTATTAATCTTCAGAATTTCAGGTCCATATAGATTGGCAAGTGATCGCTGAACCCGCCTATATATTTGGCGCCGTAGTATGTCCGGAACGGTTTTTTGCCGAACCATACTTCATCATCCTGTAACAGGAACGGAGCATCAAAAATATGAAGGCTATGCGGGTTGGTCTTTGAAAGAAGCGGCCGCGAAATGATCATATGATCGATAGTTTCCCACTCTTCCCGAAATTTGATAGTTCCCTTTTTCCATGAAATCCCCGCACCGGCAAGCATGTCGTACAGGTCGCCGGGAGCCAGGTTCAATGAATCCATCCTGGC
The DNA here is from genome assembly GCA_037128115.1 of Bacteroidota bacterium. Classification (GTDB taxonomy): domain Bacteria; phylum Bacteroidota; class Bacteroidia; order Bacteroidales; family UBA4417; genus UBA4417. The sequence continues at coordinate 6,153 of JBAXXB010000189.1, read as the reverse complement.
CTGAAGTACTTTGCTCACGCTCTCGTCGTAAGGCGAATCGTTAAGGTCGCCCATGATCAATATATTGGCATTTGGATTAACTTTCAGGAGAGAATCTGACAAATTACGCACAACCGAAGCTACATATTTTCTCTTCGGGATAGTAGCCATGGCACCGCCAAACCTTGACGGCCAGTGATTAACAAGGATATTTATGGTGTCACGCTTACATGCAATGCCTTTAACGAAAAGAATATCGCGTGTTCGTGCAGCTGTATCGAATGGAAAACGTACTGGTATGGGATAGCTGTCCAGCACCCTGAATTTTTCGGGGCGATATAGCATGGCTACATCAATTCCGCGCGGATCAGGTGAATCGTAATGAATGATCCTGTAACCAAAATTTTTGAGGGGGGTATCGTTTGTCAGTCCATACAATACAATACGATCCTCAACTTCACATAACCCTATCACCTCGGGCGGGTCCCAGCCTCCCACAGCCAGCATTACCTTGGCCAGGTTGATCTGTTTCCGCTTCAGGCGGTCATAAGTCCAGCCGCGCATGCCCCTGGGCTGGTATTCGTCATCGGCCACCGCACTGTCCTCCGAAGGATCGAACAGGTTCTCCACATTATAGAACATGACGCGCATCGCTTCTTCACCTCTCTTTTTCGCATTGGTTTGCTGAAATACCGGCTTCCTGGGATTGGCATCCAGAACAGCCTGCGCCTTTACTGAGGGGTCAGCAAAAAAAAGCAGCACAATGAAAAATAAAAATGCACGTACGAATTTCATACCGACTATCCCATTGAGTTTAGAATTTTCAAAGGTAAGAATTTATCTGTTACCCGGTATTTATACGCCCGCAACTATGCATTGGAGCCACTTGCCGATAGACTAATTCTAAATTACATCGGTTCCTTTTTTGCACAGTTTCATTTCTTACTTTCGCAAATATCGGAATCAGATTATTTAGCAAATCAAACAGCCCCTTCAAATCATGGCACAAAAAAAACAGGCTCCTGTCAATATTTATCGTCTCACCCTGCAGTGGGGAATATTTGCATTATTGCTTAGTATGTTACTCAGGGCTTTTTGGGATAAAAGCTATGCGCCTGATTTTGAAGCCTATTGTCCTTTCGGGGGAATGCAATCGCTGGCCGGCTATTTCTCGACTCATTCCCTGGCCTGTTCCATGACTACCATACAAATAGCTTTAGGGATCGCCCTGCTCCTTGCGGTGGTATTGTTCAGCAAACTGTTTTGCAGCTATATCTGCCCGATAGGTACATTCACGGAATGGATGGGAACCTTGGGCCGGAAATACAGGATGCAGGTAATCCTGTCAGGAAATACCGATAAAATACTTCGTGCACTCAAATACATTCTACTGTTTATCACAGTCTATTTCACCGTGACGGCCAGTGAATTATTCTGCCGGAAGTTTGACCCTTTTTATGCAAGTTTCACCGGTTTTAGCGGGGACGTATTCCTGTGGTATGCCATCCCGGCCCTGGTTTTTACGATTGCCGGTTCATTTTTTATCCGGCAGTTCTGGTGCAAATACCTATGCCCGCTTGGCGCCGCCACTAATATTGCCGTGTATGCGCTTCCGGCTGCAAGCCTTACCCTGCTTTGGGTTTTGATGGTTTATGTTGCCGGACTTTCCATCCCATGGCCCTGGCTGTTTGGCACTATCTGCCTGGTGAGCTTCCTTTTTGAAGCAACAACTCTCAAATTTTTCATTTTTCCCTCCCTTCGCATAACCCGCAAGGATGATCTTTGCACACATTGCCGCATCTGTGACAAGAAATGCCCAATGGCCATTCCTATATCGACTGTTGACCAGGTGAACCACATCGATTGCCATCTTTGTGTAGAGTGTGTCGTCAAATGCCCTGAAAAAGGTGCCCTTACCATTAACAAACGTAACCTCCGCTGGCTTCCGGCAGCTGCCACTATGGTACTCACCGCCGCAGCAATCATTATTGCAACAAATTATGAATTGCCAACCATTAGTGAAAACTGGGGCGATTTAAATTCGAAAGATGTAAAAATGATACAGATGGATGGACTCAAAAATATCAAATGTTTCGGAAGCTCACGTTCATTTGCTAACCAGATGAAAGAAACGCCTGGTGTTTTGGGCGTAGAAACCTACGTCAAGCATCACAGGGTTGTTGTTTACTATAATGAAAAACTGATCACTGCCGAAGGTGTCAAATCAGCTATTTTCGCTCCTCTCTCTGAGATTCTCAACTATACCGGCTCACTTACCGGTGAAATACATTATGTTACCCTGGGAATTGACCGCTGTTTTGACCCCAAAGACCAGTCGTACCTTGCAGGCTTGCTTAGCCAGGACAAGGGAATTCTTGCACTAAGTACCCGTTTTGGCGAACCCGTACAAGCTGCCATCTATTTTGACCCGCAACTTACCGATGAACAGAAAATCATTGCTCTCGCTTCGAAGGAATCCTATGTCATGGGTGAAGGCGAAGACAAAACCACAATTGAAACCGGTTTTGTCGTAAATAAAAAAGGGAGAACATCCGGCGAAATGCCGCTAAATGAATTTTTAACCCTGTTTGTGCCCACCACGAATGTAACTTTCAATAAGTATGAAAGTTATAACGACGATAAACTATCGGTATATGAACTTCCTTTTGCGCAGGCTGCCGATCCGGGGATGCAACATTGGATTCCTTTCCTGGTATCGCATGCATCGAATGATGACGGCATTGTAAGGTTTCAGACAGTTTTTACTGGAACAGGGCCGGTTCTCAGGATCTGGTTTGTAAACAGCCTCACCACAGTCGAAAAAATAACTTCCATGCTCAAAGCCCCGGAGTTTATCGTTCACTACCCGGATAAATCCATTAAAAAGACCAAAAATCCTTTTAGGTTTACTTTTCAGAATTAAGCCAAAATCGTTCAAATAACCTCTTTGGCTAAGTCCCCAATTGGGGTTCAAAGCAAAAAAAACAAGCCCTCAAGTGTTGAAACCTGGGGGCTTGAAATTTGGGTCATGTATTAGCAATTGAAGGAGAAATCCCATAGCGGGTGTAACATTCCTTACCTGAACAGTTTTATTATGTCATTGCCATTGGCAAAAATAAGCAAGGCAAACAGCAGTACCATACCCGTAATTTGTGCGTATTCCATGAACTTATCGCTGGGCTTGCGGCCGGTAATAATTTCGTAAAGCAGGAACATCACATGCCCCCCATCGAGAGCTGGTATAGGGAGGATATTCAATACGGCAAGCATGAGTGAAAGAAAAGCCGTAAGACCCCAGAATGCTTCCCAATCCCAAACTGAAGGAAAGATACTGCCTATTGTGATAAATCCTCCCACTGATTCGTATGCTTTTACCTCCGGGTTGAAAAGAAGCTTAAGCGATTTAAGGTAATCGGATGTTTTTTCGAAGGCCTTGGTGGTTCCTGCCGGAATAGCCTGGACAATGTTGTAATGGTATAGTTTGAGTGTAAAAGGTGACCTGGGGGCAACTCCTATTAACCCCCTGTCGGAAACTTTGACAGGCAGGGAAACAGTATCAATACCACGGAGTACACGAACATTGACCGTTTCATTTTTATGCTTGAGCACAACGGCTTTAAACTCATCAAAATAAAGGGTTGTTTGCCCGTTGATGCCAATAATTTTATCCTTCACCTGCATCCCGGCACTTTTCGCACTCGAGCCCGGGGCGAACTGGGCAACTTCAAAAGGGATACGGGCCCCGATAAAATCAGGCGATTTGTGTTTAACAAGTTCCGAAATAAGTTCCCTCGGAATTACAACCTCAAGGGGCAGGCTGTCACGCACAACTTGTATGGTCTTAACATTTTCAAGGATAAGTGTGGCCGGAATCCTGGAGAAGTCTTCAACCGGTTTGTTGTCGAGGGTAAGTATCCTGTCACCGTTACGGAGTCCCATTTTCTGACCCAGGGTATCAACCGTGATTCCATATTTTACCTCCGAAGTAGGCAGGTATCCATCGCCCCACCAGGCCAGCATTACCACATAAATACCAATGGCGAGCAGCACGTTAACCGTAACTCCGCCTAACATGATAATCAGGCGTTGCCACGATGGTTTTGCCCTGAACTCATAGGGCTGTGCCGGCAATTTCATCGCTTCTTTATCCATGGATTCGTCAATCATACCTGATATTTTGACATATCCGCCCAGGGGAAGCCAGCCAATGCCGTATTCGGTTTCACCTTTTTTGAATTTAAAGAGTGAAAACCAAGGATCGAAGAAGAGATAGAATTTCTCGACTCTCGTTTTGAAAATACATGCAGCCAGGAAATGCCCGAATTCGTGGAAAATCACGAGAATCGATAAACTAAGGAGCAGTTGGACTACTTTTGTTAATATGATCATAATAGAAGTTCTCTTTAAAATTTAATGCAAATATCCGTTTGTAACGGGGTGCAAATTTACTGCTTTTTTACTCTTGAATCCCAAAGGATAGAAATTAGGCATTTCAGGAACCTGCATATTCAATTGCACCAATGATAAGCCGATATAGGCCTGTTCCCGGCAAATCTTCCATGCTTGAACCCAATATAATATCTACAGTTACTTCTTCGGGATGCTTACAGGCAAAACCTTTATTATCATTGTGTAAAACCACCAATTAGTTCAGTAGCAATTCGCCGCGACTCAATGTCAGTTGCCTCGTAATCGCTGAGAGTAGGACTGCCAATAAAACTGGATTTAGCCATACATTGCTCAACAAGTTCAGGAATCTGCAAAAAGCTTATCTCGTCGCGCAGGAAGGCATGCACTGCCACTTCGTCGGCGGCATTCATAATACAGGGCATGTTACCACCCAGGCGCATGGCTTCGTAAGCAAGGTTCAGGCATCGGAAATTCTCCCTGTCCGGTTTTTCGAAAGTAAACTGAAGACATTGTTCGAAGCTGAATTTCGGGAATTGTGAAGGCAGGCGCTGTGGATAGGAAAGCGCGTACTGTATAGGTAACCGCATATCGGGCATACCCATCTGGGCTTTGATAGAGCCATCGGCAAACTGCACCATGGAATGAATGATACTTTGCGGGTGCACCACCACTTCTATCTGGTTTATATCCACATTGAAAAGCCATTTCGCCTCAATCACCTCGAGGCCTTTGTTCATCAAGGTAGCTGAATCAATGGTGACTTTGCAACCCATATTCCAGTTAGGATGTTTTAAAGCCTGCTCTTTGGTCACCTTTTGAAGTTCTTCGTAATTCATACCCCTGAAAGGCCCGCCGGAAGCGGTAAGTATGATTTTCTCGACAGGGTTGTGAAATTCACCGGCCAGGCACTGGAAAATAGCCGAATGTTCCGAATCGACCGGGTAAATATTCACGCCTTTCTCGCGGGCCAGTTTAGTAACCAGTTCACCGGCAACCACCAGGGTCTCCTTGTTGGCAAGAGCTATAGGTTTCCCAGCTTCAATGGCATGAAGGGTGGGTTTAAGCCCGCTCCAGCCCACCAGGGCAACCAGTACCATATCGATGCTCTCCATTTCTACAATCTGCTCGATTGAAGAAGAGCCGGTATAAACTTTGATATCGTAAGGATTCAGGGCTTCGGAAACCAACTTGTACATGCTTTCCTTCGAGATCACTACAGCGTTGGGCATAAATTCCATTGCCTGACGGATAAGGAGCGGGGCATTGGAATGAGCAGTGAGAACGTCCACATCGAATTTATCGGGATGCTGCTTCACTACTTCAAGAGCCTGTGTCACGATTGAACCTGTTGATCCAAGTATGGCGATGCGTCGTTTCAAATACGTATTAATACGGTACTTATTGATGTGAACAAAACTGAGCTGTCGCTGCCGCCAGAATCATGTGCTTAAAACACTATATAATCTTTTGGATTTACAGGAACACCATTCACCCATAATTCAAGATGCAAATGCGGGCCTGTAGATAATTCCCCGGTTTCGCCTATGATGGCTACTGTTTCGCCGGCCTGAACAATATTCCCTTCTTTTTTTAGCAGTACAGAATTATGCTTGTATATTGAAATTACATTTCCCGGGTGCTGAATGGCAATAACATAACCGGTTTCAACTGTCCAGCCTGAAAAAATGACGGTACCATCCTGTACGGCTTTTATTGCTTCATCACGGGGAGCCACCACATCGATCCCAAAATGCTTGCGTAACG
>JBAXXB010000188.1:0-9024 GCA_037128115.1 Bacteroidota bacterium | reverse complement strand
GTAAAGGGGTGTGCGGTTACTTCGAACGAAAACAGCACCCCGTTTCCCATAAAGAAATAAGCCATGATTGCCCCGGAGGCCGATGAGATAAGCAAGGGTATAAGACTTGCCATGGTAAGATCAAGCATCAGCACCTCCAGCGCGAAAATTACTGCGGCAATCGGAGCTTTGAAAATACCCGCAATAGCACCGGCAGCGCCGCAGCCGACAAGCAGTGTAATGGTTTTGTAATCAAGTCGAAGGTATCGCCCCAGGTTCGATCCTATAGCTGAACCCGTCAGAACAATCGGGGCCTCCAGCCCCACACTGCCACCAAAAACAACTGTAATAGTACTCGCCACCAGCGAAGTATACATATTGTGGGCTTTGATGATGCTGTTGCTTTTCGAAATAGACTGCAAGATCCGGCTGATGCCGTGCCCTATATTGTCTTTCACCATATACTTGACGTACAGGTATGTAAGCAGTATCCCGATAAAAGGGAGAACCAAGTATAGCAGGTTGAAACTTTCAAGAGAAATTAAATTCAAAAGAAACAAATGACCCAGGTGAACTGCATTTTTTAGCAATACCGCTGCTAATCCACCCAGGATTCCAGCGATAAGACTGAGTATCAGGATGAAATTACGTGCTGAAATATGACGTAGTCTCCACGAATGTATGGTCAGATAGAATTTGCTTCCCGGCATAGGATAGCAAAAATATGAATATTAACGGACAAGTGGAATGAATAGATTAGGGGTTCAATTATTTGTAATCATTCTAATTTTAGAGTTTCGTTTGTTTTCTGAAAAAAGCTAAATAATTTTGCAAATGAAAAATGATCAGGCGGCCATCTGCTAAATAGATGGTGCGGCCGGGCCGGTTTAAGCCGGCAGCAGGTAGTATCGCCCTGTGGGACTTTAAACCCATAGGGATTTTTTGTGCCCGACTGGAATTGTACTTTTTTGAAAGAAACCTTAAGCCAGGAGTAATGAGTCATAACAGTAAGAAAAGCCGGGTAGCAGCCATGTCGGTGATGTCGAATTCAACATTGGTCATATTTAAATTGATCGTAGGTCTGTATACGGGTGCCGTCTCAATATTATCCGAAGCCATTCATTCGGGTGTGGACCTTGTGGCAGCCCTGATTGCTTTTTTTGCGGTAAGGGCTGCAGGCAAGCCCGCGGATGACAGGCATACATTCGGGCACGGTAAGTTCGAAAACCTCTCGGCAGCCATGGAAGGACTGCTTATTTTTGTGGCAGCAGGATGGATTATTTTTGAATCCGTTCACAAACTGATTTTTCCCGAACCGGTTGATAACCTGCAGTGGGGTATTATTGTGATGGGCGTTTCGGCCATAACCAACCTGGTGATCTCGCGGAAATTGTTTGCTGTAGGAAAGGAAACCGATTCGGCAGCGCTGATGGCTGACGGATGGCACCTGCGAACCGATGTATGGACTTCAGCTGGTGTTGCAGTAGGCCTGGCTTGCTATATGCTTGGCCACCTGTTTTTACCCGAACTTAACCTGAGCTGGATCGACCCTATGATAGCCATGGGTGTGGCAGGCCTGATTGTAAAAGCAGCCTGGGAACTTACTTCCGAAGCCGTAACTTACCTGCTTGATGCCAGTTTACCGGAGGAAGAAGAAAAGGCGATAACTCTGATCATCGACAAGATGAGCCCCCAGGTTTTGAATTTTCATAACCTGAAGACCCGCAAAGCCGGTTCCGAACGGTTTGTCGAGTTTCACCTGGTTGTCAATAAAAATCTTACTGTTTTGCAGGCACATGATATTTGTGATGACATTACTATAAAAATAAAGGGTCAGTATCCTAAGACCGAGGTAATGATCCATACCGAGCCTTGCCTCGACGAGTGTGCCGGCAATTGCGACGGTTCCTGTGCCATTTTCGAAGCCTGAGACACCGTCTGCCCACCCCATTAGTGGTTTAGCTTGAACTTTTTCCTTTTTGATTTTGTAAACAATTTCACATAGTAGAATGCAGCTGCTTGTAAATTAGCGCAATAGATTTTTTTGATTGTTGATTATTTCTGTAAAACTTATGGGTTTAGCCGGATATTTTGCTCTGATATTCGCTTAATTTTACATTGAAAATAGCTTACATGAAAATCATAACATATAATGTAAACGGTATCAGGGCCGCCATCAGTAAAGGGTTCCTGGAATGGTTGCAGGCCGCTGATCCCGATGTGGTTTGCCTGCAGGAAATCAAAGCCCAGCACCACCAGATCCCTATTGTTGAATTCGAAGCCCTGGGATATCATACCTATTGGTTTCCAGCTGAGAAAAAAGGGTACAGCGGTGTAGCCATTCTTTCCAAGATTGAACCCGATAAGGTGGTTTATGGCATGGGCATCGAAAAATACGACTTCGAAGGCCGGTTTATTCGCGCCGATTACGGCGATAAAAGCATAATTTCAGTGTACCATCCTTCAGGGACTACCGGGGATCACCGCCAGGCGTTCAAGATGCAATGGCTCGCTGATTTCCGGAATTATATACTGGAATTGAAACAAAGCCGTCCGAATCTTGTCATTTCCGGTGATTACAACATCTGCCATACCGCAATCGATATCCATGATCCGATCCGTAATGCCACCAGCAGCGGGTTCCTCCCCGAAGAGCGCGAATGGGTGACCGGCTTTCTGAACTGTGGATTCATCGATTCTTTCAGGTATTTTGTGAAAGAACCCCATCATTATACCTGGTGGAGTTACCGCTCAGGGGCCCGAAGCCGGAACCTTGGGTGGCGCATTGATTATAATATGGTTAGTGATGAACTGGAAAAAAATATGAAGCGGGCAGTCATCATGCCATTGGCAGTTCATTCCGATCATTGCCCTTCATTACTGGAAATAGATTTTTAAAATCAGCTGATTACTTTTTATAATTTAAACTCTTTATTATGAGTCATCCATCGTCAAAACAGATCATCCGCTTAATGATTTTTGTTGCATTGTCAGGCGCTTTTTCATCCTGTGTTTCCACGAAAAAATACAATGCGCTGACTTCAAAATGCAACGAGGAAAGTACCCGTTTGAGTGCCAGGGTTGATGAACTTTCGACCCAGGTCAACGAGCTTTCATCCGAAAACACGAGAAATAAAAAGGACCTGGCTGAGCTCAAATCCGACACACTACACCTTGGTTCCATGTTGAGGGTACTTACTGCCGATTATAATGAGCTCGATCGTTCACATGAATTGCTTAAGACCCAGTTCTCGGCTAATTTTGAAGATTCCGAAAAAGTGATGGCTGATCTGAAGGCTGCGCAGGAAAACCTGGTGGCACGCGAAGACCGGCTTAAAGTGATGCAGGCTGAGTTGGATACCAAGGGAAGGAACCTCGCGGAACTACAGTCGGCCATGCATAAAAAAGATTCAATCACCAATTCGTTACGCAAGGCGGTTGCCGATGCGCTCATGGGTTTCGAAGGCAAAGGCCTGACGGTGCATATGAAAGACGGTAAAGTATATGTTTCGCTCGAAGAAAAGCTTCTTTTCGCTTCAGGGAAATGGGAAGTGAGCAACGAGGGTGTCACCGCGCTCAAGGACCTGGCTAAAGTGCTGGAGAAAAACCAAGATATCAATGTGCTGATCGAAGGCCACACTGATAATGTCCCTCTCACCGGCCAGAACCAGGTTAAAGATAACTGGGACCTGAGCGTTATGCGTGCAACCTCGATCGTTAAAATATTGCTTGCCAATGGCAAAATTGAGCCGAAACGACTGGTTGCCTCAGGCCGGGGTGAATTTTTGCCTGTAGAGGCCAATACTTCCGCTATAAATAAAGCTAAAAATCGTCGTACCGAGATCATCTTGTCGCCCAAGCTGGATGAGTTGATGCAGATTATAGGCGGTAATTAAGCTATACATCTGTCAGTAGATGGAATTTTCAGCCGGCTTTTAATCAGTAGCCGGTATGATAAACATGGAATGCTGTTAGTTTCAGTTTCCCTGGCTCCAAGTGAAAGGGCTTTCAAACAGGAATAAAAGATTTGAAAACTAATAAATTGGTCAGGCATTTGCCTGAAAAAATTTTGACCGGCCCCGATGGAGATGTTCTGTTCCAGGGAAAGGCATAATATCGGGATACTATGATTAAAAAAGAACATACAGCAAAGCTCATCCTGGAAGATGGCACCGTTTTTCAGGGTATATCTTTTGGTTTCGAAGGATCGGTAGCGGGAGAAGTGGTTTTTAACACTTCCATGACCGGCTATCCCGAAAGCCTCACCGATCCTTCGTATGCGGGCCAGATACTGGTTGCAACCTACCCCCTGATCGGTAATTACGGGGTTCCCGAAGCAGTCGTTATCGATGGAATACCTGATTACTTTGAGTCGGATCGCATCCAGGTAACTGCTTTGATCGTTTCGGACTATTCGGAACAATACAGTCACTGGAGTGCCAAACGGAGCCTTGGTAACTGGCTGGCAGAGCATCAGATCCCGGGCCTGTATGGAATCGATACGCGCGAACTTACCAAGATCATTCGTGAAAAGGGGGCCATGATGGGAAAAATTGTCTTCGGTGATCATGATCCCGGTTTTCATGATCCGAACAACGAGAACCTGGTTGCAAAAGTAAGTACCGATAAAGTGATCACTTATGGAAATGGTTCAACCCGCATACTACTTGTGGATTGCGGTGTAAAATACAACATCATACGTCATTTCCTGAAACGCGACACCACTGTGATACGCGTGCCCTGGGACTATGATTATTCAAAAGAAAACTATGATGGGTTGTTAATCTCAAACGGGCCGGGAAACCCCAAAATGTGCGAGGCAACCATCAGTCACCTGGCAGATTCGCTGAAGCAGGATATCCCTATTTTCGGCATCTGCCTGGGTAACCAATTACTTGCTTTAGCTTCGGGAGCCGACACCTATAAACTTAAATACGGGCACAGGAGTCACAACCAGCCGGTGTTGCAATGCGGAACCAACAAGGCGCTGGTAACCTCACAGAATCATGGTTTTGCAATCGACAACGATTCTCTCCCCGGTGAATGGGAACCCTTTTTTGTGAACCTGAACGACGGCACCAACGAAGGCATCAGGCACAAGATCCGGCCTGTTTTTTCGGTACAGTTCCACCCCGAAGCTTCCAGCGGGCCGACGGATAGCGAATATTTGTTCGATGATTTTTTGAAACTCGTGCGGGGAAAAAAGAACCACTAAGGCACTGAGAACACTAAGGAACACTAAGAAATGATGAATAAAACGATTTGAAAACAAAATAAACATAACCCAATCCTTAGTGCCTTTGAGTGAACTTAGTGACTTGGTGGTTAAAAACAAATCGAAACAGCAAAAACTTAAATTAATCCTTAGTGCCTCTGAGTGAACTTAGTGTCTTAGTGGTAAAAAATGAAAAACAAATTTGACCAAGATTAAAGCAATCCAAAAAATATGAATAGAGTTCTGGTATTAGGTTCAGGGGCATTGAAGATAGGCGAAGCCGGCGAGTTTGATTACAGCGGCACACAGGCATTAAAGGCCCTGCGCGAAGAAGGTATCTTTACTATACTGATCAACCCGAATATAGCCACCGTGCAGACCTCCGAAGGAGTGGCCGACAAAATTTACTTTCTTCCCGTTACAAGTTTCTTTATCGAGAAGGTGATTGAAAAGGAGAGGCCCGAAGGCATTCTGCTTTCATTCGGCGGGCAGACTGCCCTGAATTGCGGCATCGAACTCTTTAAATCGGGTTTCCTGGAGAAATACAACGTCAAAGTATTGGGCACCCCGGTTCAATCTATAATAGATACAGAAGACAGGGAAATTTTTGCACAAAACCTTCGCAAAATCAATATCAAAACCCCCAGGAGCATAGCTGTAACCAATATTGACGATGCCATGAAAGCATCAGAAACACTTGGCTTCCCGATTATTGTCAGGGCAGCATTCACCCTGGGTGGACAGGGATCCGGTTTTTGTTACAACCGCGATGAGTTGCTGAAACTTTCGGCCAATGCATTTTCGTACTCCTCGCAAATCCTGGTCGAAGAATCGCTCAAAGGCTGGAAAGAAGTGGAATACGAAGTGGTACGCGACTGTTACGACAATTGCATCACTGTATGTAATATGGAGAATTTCGATCCGCTCGGAATTCATACCGGCGAAAGCATAGTGGTGGCTCCATCCCAAACGCTCACCAACCGCGAATACCATAAACTCCGCAGCCTTTCCATCGAAATCGTCCGTAATGTCGGCATAGTAGGTGAATGCAATGTGCAGTATGCGCTCGACCCCGACTCCGAAGATTACAGGGTTATCGAAGTCAATGCCCGGCTGTCGCGTTCGTCGGCACTGGCATCCAAAGCCACTGGTTACCCGCTTGCCTTTGTTGCCGCAAAACTGGCCCTGGGTTATGGCCTTCATGAACTGAAAAACTCGGTTACCAAAACTACGACCGCATTTTTTGAGCCGGCTCTTGACTACATAGTGGTGAAAATTCCTCGTTGGGATCTCAATAAGTTTATTGGAGTGTCCAAAGAAATAGGCTCGAGCATGAAGAGCGTAGGCGAGGTAATGGCCATCGGCCGTACTTTCGAGGAAGCCATACAAAAAGGACTCCGCATGGTAGGGCAGGGGACCCACGGCTTTGTAGGCAACAGTGATATAGAATTTGACGACATCGACCAGGCGCTTTCGGCACCTACCGATATGCGCATTTATTCTATCGCCAGCGCTTTCGAAGCGGGCTATACTGTCGACCGTATCCATGAACTGACAAAAATAGATAAGTGGTTCCTGGTGAAACTCGAGTCAGTGTACGATCATATGGTACGCCTGAAGACCATCAACAAAATTGAGGATATTTCGGCTGAACTGATGAAAGCCACCAAGCAGAAAGGCTTTTCAGATTTCCAGATCGCGCGTTTCGTGTTGAAACAGGAAGGGAATATGCACCAGGAAATGTTGCAGGTGCGGGCCTTCCGTAAAGCATTGGGCGTTGTTCCATACATCAAGCAGATCGATACCCTGGCAGCCGAATACCCTGCACAGACCAACTACCTTTACATGACGTATAACGGTTCGGCCCACGATATAGAACCCGAAAAGGACGGGAGATCAGTCATTGTTTTAGGCTCTGGTGCTTACCGCATCGGCAGTTCGGTTGAGTTCGACTGGTGCTCTGTAAATGCACTCACAACCGCAAGGAAGGAAGGATACCGCGGGGTGATGATCAATTTTAACCCCGAAACGGTTAGTACTGATTACGATACCTGCGACAGGCTGTATTTCGACGAACTTTCGTTCGAGCGTACCATGGACATTATTGAGCTGGAACAACCCAAAGGGGTGATTGTTAGTACGGGCGGGCAGATTGCCAATAACCTGGTGATGCGCCTGCACGGGCAGGGAGTTCCCATACTTGGAACGGCACCCGAAAGCATCGACAATGCCGAAAACCGGCATAAGTTCTCGTCGCTTCTCGATACGCTTAAGATCGACCAGCCCCGCTGGAAGGAACTCGTTGAGATTGAACAGATCTATGATTTCGTGGATGAAGTAGGTTTTCCAGTTCTCATCCGGCCTTCGTATGTATTATCGGGTGCAGCCATGAACGTGGTTTCCAACCGACAGGAACTCGATTTCTTCCTGACCCTGGCGGCCAGGGTTTCGAAAGAATTCCCTGTAGTGGTTTCGGAATTTATTCAGAATGCCAAAGAGATTGAGATTGATGCCGTTGCCGATAAAGGAGAGATCATGGCTTATGCTATCTCGGAGCATATAGAGTTTGCCGGTGTGCATTCGGGCGATGCAACCATCGTTTTCCCGGCCCAGAAGATGTATTTCGAAACGGCCAGGCGTATCAAACGCATTTCACGCGATATTGCCCGTGCCCTGAATATCAGCGGCCCCTTCAATATGCAGTTCCTGGCACGCGATAACGATATTAAAGTGATAGAGTGCAACCTGCGTGCCTCGCGGAGTTTCCCGTTTGTAAGCAAGGTGCTTAAAATCAATTTCATTGAGCTTGCCACCCGCATTATGCTGGGCATTGAGGTGGAAAAGCCGCAGAAGTCGGCATTCGATATGGATTATGTGGGGATAAAGGCCTCGCAGTTTTCGTTTTCAAGGCTGCAGAAAGCCGACCCTGTGCTGGGTGTCGAAATGGCAAGTACCGGGGAGGTGGGTTGCATAGGCGAAAATTACTACGAAGCCCTGCTGAAAGCCATGCTTTCGGTAGGCTACCGCATACCGGAAAAGAACATACTGCTCTCGTCGGGCGATGCACGCTCCAAGATTGAACTTCTGCAAAGTGCAAAAATGCTGATCGAAAGGGGATATCATTTATTTGCCACTCCCGGCACAGTTAAATTCCTGGCTGATAACGACGTGATGGCAACCACCCTCTACTGGCCCGATGAAGAGAAAACGCCTAATACCCTCGAATACCTGAAGAGCAGGAAAATAGATCTCGTTATCAATATCCCCAAGAACCTTTCAAAAACAGAGTTATACAACGATTATGAAATCCGCAGGGCTGCGGTTGACTTCAATATCCCTTTAATCACCAATGCCCGCCTGGCCAGCGCCTTTATTTACGCCATCTGTAAACTGCAACCCGAAGATATTGCGATAAACAGCTGGGATGAGTATTGATAATCGGACAACCGGCTTGAAATAAGAATTTTGCATATCCGCTCGGAAACAACCTGGTTGTGGCAACACCCGAACAGTCTCTCTTGTTAAGCTAAAAAAATGATTCCAGGAACCTGCAGTGCCATTGTAAGCGTTAACAATGCCATTGTAAGCGTTAACAATGCCGTTGTAAGTACTTACAATGCCGTTGTAAGTATTAGCATTGCCACTGCAAGTAGCTACATTGCCAGTGTAAGTAGTTACACTGCCATTGTAAGTAGCTACACTGCCATTGTAAGTTTCTGCATTGGCAGTGTAAGTATCAACATTGCTGGTGTAGGTGTTAAAAATGCCGCCGTTAGGAGACTGTTCATGAAACTGTGTCTGCAAAAAAGAAAAACTAAATTTGCAGACTA
>JBAXXB010000187.1:0-9058 GCA_037128115.1 Bacteroidota bacterium | reverse complement strand
AAGCTATCCCGCGGATGCGGGATTTAGTTCAACAAACGCTATAGCAAATGCGGGTATGCGTGTTCGTTGAAACATTTGAAATCTTTACATACATTTGTGCTGGCTGACAGTTGAGCAACAATTTAATCCCGCACTTGCCATAGCGTCAGCCGTTAGCCGCATGAGTTAAAACTTGTACTTAAAAGCAACATTATAAAAGAATAAAAATGGGATTCCTATCAATTTCGATCGATAATTTTATTAAAAAGCATTTGGAAATCAATCCTTCCGAGAATAAAAACGATTTGAAAAATCAGCTAGAAAAAAGTTTAGCGGATTATAATAAAGGAATAAAATGCCATTGCGGAAATGAAATTTGGGTAGTAGGTTCTGCTTTTGCAGGAAACGGATGCTTTACATGTATCACAGGAGAAAGCTTTCCAATAGAAGATTATGAAATCGAATCTGCAATAATAAAGAAAGAAAATAATAAAAAAGGTCGCAAAAGCATTAATAAAATCAATCCAAAAACAATGTCTGGATTCTTTAACGATGATGGAACCGAGATAAATATTGATTTAGTAAAGAAACCAAATCTGTGCATCTCTTGTATGAACGATAATGATCCAGATGAAGAAATACTCTGTATTTTAACTCGTTCTGATCAAGAAGAGAATAAAGAATTTGTCTGCTATGCCTATAAAAAAAGAAAAAATTAAGCGTTAAGAGGATATATCACGACGGCACAACACGGGCTAAGCAAGACGGGTTTTCCTACCGCGCATGGCCCATAATAAACCCGCCTCGCCTAGCCCGGGAAGGTTATGTCACATGCTAAAAAAAAATCCGTGCTGTTTAGAAATTTTTATCAAAATTTGGAATTAGTTGTCTAATTAGGTAACTTTGCATCGTAATTGAAAAATCTATGCGAACAACTTACGTTTACGGAACCGAATTCTGGGACTTCTATTACTCTCAAAGACCAGAAGTTCAGGCCAAAATTGACTGGGTTATTGGTTTAGTCCGAACATTGAGAATGGTTCCAGAGAAATTTTTCAAACACCTTGAAGGGACTGAAGGACTTTTTGAAATCAGAATCAAACTAGGCAGCGACATTTTTCGAATTTTATGCTTCTTTGATGAAGGAAATTTGATAATCTTACTGAATGGTTTTCAGAAAAAGACTGATAAAACTCCGAAAAATGAAATCGAAAAGGCAGAACGTTTAAAAAAGAGCTATTATGAAGAAAAATCAAGAAAATAATCTTGTTTCCTGGGATGACCATATAGACAAGAAATATGGGATAATTGGCACACCAACAAGAGATAAATACGAAGAGGATTTCGAGAATTTCAAAATAGGTGTGCTTATTCAAGAAGCCAGGAAACAACAAAACCTGACACAGGAAGAACTTGCCCTAAAATGCGGGACAACTAAAAACTACATTTCCAGAGTTGAGAATAATGCCAGCGACATTCGACTTTCGACTCTAAAGAGAATAATCAGAGAGGGACTTGGCGGACATCTTAAATTGAGTCTTGAAATATAGGAAAATAAAGCACGATGGCATAAACGCTATAGCAAATGCGGGTATGCGTGTTCCCCCAGCTGGCGTGGATTTGCAATCCGTGCCGCTACAAACAATAAACTGAGTATGTTTTTAGCAGCTGAAATCAATATAAAAGAGCAGAGAATGCAAAATAAAAGGTAGGTTAACAAGTGTCACGGATTGCAAATCCGCGCCAGCGAGGGGGCTGGTTTTTTTGCCCACGAGTTGGCAACATGGCTTGAAAAAACAAAAAACCACAAAGAGATGAAAGCATTTCAGATATTTTAATATTAACACTTATTTTTTCTTGTAATTCAAATATCAGGAAGATTATGCAGACGGATGAAGGAAAGTCTGACAAACCAGGCACTTATTATACTCCAGACTCGGTTAGTAAATTTATGGGTGCATCGCCAGATTGTATTCATGAATTAATGAATGCAGCCAAAGATAATAATCTTGTGTTGGCTAAAAAACTCCTGGATGATGGCTGTGATGTAAATGGAAAAATTGAGGTTGGTGCTAATATATGGGAATCGCCATTGTTGTGCGGAGTTGGTCATAAAGACTCAGAAATGGCTATATTGCTTTTGAAATATGGTGCGGATCCTGCCCAGGATCTTGGTCGGGGAATGAATCCTTTTCATTGTGCAGCGGGAGCATCCACTCATCAAACATTCTTACTGTTACTGGATAGATGTAAAGATGTTAACATTCTAAATGCAAGTGAAAATCATAAGACACCTCTGGCTTTTGCTATAGCTGAAGGGAAACTTGAAAATGTGAAGTCTCTTATAAAGAGAGGGGCTAAAATTGATCCGGATTCCTTAAATGGAATGAGTTCTCCTTTGGCAGATGCCTGTGTTTACAATCAGTTAATGATCTTTAAATTCTTGCTTAATCAGGGTGCGAAGGTAAATGCTCTTTATTCATCAGAAAATGAGGATTGTATGCCATGCCTGAAAGGTATCACAGTTTTACATCAACTTGTTGATTTGAATTCATATTCGAATCATAATACAATAAAGGATTTTTTAGATGTCTTAATTAAATATAAGCCTGACATGAATATAGAAAGTGATTATGGACTCACTGCTTTAGAACATGCATGTTACGATAATGATACGATTCTTGTTGATTGGCTGATTGCTCAGGGTTCAAAATTGGAAACAGATGATTATTCAGCATTGCATTGTGCAGCAATGCTTTCAAATTACAAAATGGTTGAATTCTTATTGAAAAAAGGGGCAAATCCAAATTCGAAAACAAAAGAAGGCAACTCTCCTTTGTTAGTTAGTTACAATTGCTGTGGAGATGGTTTTGGCGAAGGTATAACAACCTATGACAGAATAAAAACTACCAGAGTATTAATCGCGTATGGCGCTAACCCATTCTTAAAAAATAACAATAATGAATCATTTTTTGATCTGTGTAAGGGAAACTTTAAAAGGGAAGTATGTGATTCAGTTAATATAAACAACAGATAAACAATTGAAGAAAGCCCCGCTCCCGCGCGAATTCTCTCACCGAAGGCAATCCTTTCGTCTAGTGGAGTGATATTTACTACTTTTACGGGATAAGCTGTACTTATAAATTCACCGGCTTATTGATATGCCGGCGCCTATGCCAGTCCAAAGAAATAATAAAGTGAAAGAGAGTAAGGATATCATAGAGAAAAAGGTTTTTGAAACCCCGTTTACGGATACGCATGAGCACCTGGTGTATGAGCATGAGCGCCTGCAGGGTATGGACCCCCTTTTTCCCTGCGACGACTGGGCGTTACTGCTTAATCACTATTTTGCATTCGATCTTATATCGGCCGGTATATCCAAAGCGAAGCTGGATCAGTTATTTTCAAAACAGTTAGATTCAACTGCTAAGTGGCTAATCGTAAAGGAATACTGGCCCTGGTTGAAAAACACGAGTTCGGGCATTGTATTCCGGAATACGGTAAGGATACTGTATGGAATTGACGAGATTTCGGAAGATACTGTGGCAGAACTGCAGCACAAGTACGAACAAACCAGGAAAGAGGGGCTTTATTCCTATATCATACAGGATATAGCCAATATTAAGCATTGCCATGTACACTCCCCGGTTAGTGCCTGCCGCAAAAGCGAGTCGCCCGGCTTATTGCTGCACGATATTGCATTAAACGGGCTTATACAGGTAGCCCTAAAGCCATATTCGGTTCCTGCAGGCGTGGAGGTTCATTCGTTGCCGGACTGGCATTCGCTGATCGACTGGTGGTTTAGCGAATACGGCCAGCTTGCAAAGGGGGTGAAAATAGGGAATGCGTATTTCAGGAGGCTTGATTTCGAAAGGGTGGAAGCCGGCGAAGTGGAAGAGATATTTACCCGAAAAATCAGCTTGCAGGTAATCAGTCCCGGGGAAGAAAAGAAGCTCCAGGACCATTTGTTCTGGTACTGTGTTGACAAAGCTACGGCATATGGACTGCCTGTAAAAATGCATACCGGCCAGTGGGCCATGAATAATGCAATGAAAATGGAGTGGGTAAGGGATAACCCCGCCGATTGCGCTGCGCTTTGCAGGCTGGCCCCGGGTACCCGGTTTGTATTTTTCCATTTGTGTTACCCGCATTACGAGGAGATGCTTTCGCTGGCCAAAAGTTATACAAACGCATACATTGATATGTGCTGGTCGTGGTCGATTAATCCCCTGGCGGCTAAAGATTTCCTGAAAAAATTTATACTTACCGTACCCAACAATAAAATCTTCACCTTTGGGGGCGATGAGAAGATAGTTGAGAATATAGCCGGGCATGCTTTTGTTGCCCGCAAGGGAATTGCCCAGGCTTTGAGTGAACTGGTGGCCGAAAACTGGATAAGCCTTGCCGATGCGCTGGAACTAACGGATCGGTTAATGTATAAAAATGCGGAGGAGGTATTTAGGAAGTAATCTATACCTATACCGCGCAAAGGCATTGCCATCGGTGAGAGAGTTCGCGCTGCAATAAAGTTTGACTTACCAGCAAGTTTTAAAAACTGCGATATGAGAAACTTATTTTTTTTACTATTGGTTATAGGGCTTACAACCCAAAGTAAATCACAAACGAGTGATTGTTTGAAGGACTTTGATTTTTTAGTTCAAAAAATCAAATCCGATTACCCGGGTTACCAGGATAAGGTAACTCCCGGAACAAAACAGGATTTGTTTCAGCTGGAAAACATATTGAGAACCAGGATTCAGCAATACCCCGATTCGTGTGGTAAATACCTGTCCTCCTATGCTACCTGGTTTAAGGATCATCATCTGCGGATAAAGAGGTTGTATGCCGCTTCTGGTCCAGGTGATAAAAGCATGCCCGAACCAAAAGTCTATGTGGGTAATCCGGATACGGTAGGGTTGAGTAAAGCAGACCTGCATTCTGTTGAAGGAACCTGGCATTCGTTCAGGGGCGATATTGCTATAGTAAAATCACAGGCGGGTGAAGAATACGATGGTGTTTCGGTTTCATATATGGATTATGCGAAAAATCAAATCATTTTTTCGCTGGTCGCGCTTGGAGATAACGAATATGCCATGACATCGTATCCGTATTACAATGATTTCAAACCGTTAAAAGGCAAAGCCTCGGTGCGGCTTGCAAACAACGTACTTGAATTGCATGATGATACACGCTTTGTGCGGAAAACAAATTCTGTAACTTTTGATGATGCTCTTTTGCGTTCCTATGTCCCCGAATTTCCTAACGGAAGAAATACCTTCCCGCTTGGCATAAAGTTATCCGACAGCACATTTTACCTGCGCATCCCTTCGTTTATGGATGATGATGCAGAAGTATTGACAAGGAAACACTGGACAGAAATTACTTCAACCCCCAACCTTATTATTGATATACGGAACAATGGAGGCGGGCAGGATGAATATTACCAGGTATTGGCCGACCTGGTTTATACCCAACCTTATCAAAGCAAGGGAGTAGAGTGGTATGCTACCGAAAGCAATATTAAAATGTATGAAGATGCCCTGAAGAACGGAGATATTCGCAATGATGAAGAGGGAATACGCTGGACTAATTCGCTCTTAACCGAAATGAAAAAGCATGTGGGGGGATTTGTTATTCATCCGTTGATGGGAGCAGATAAAATCGTTAAAAATGATACCGTATTTCCAAATCCGAAAAGGGTAGGAATTATAATAAATGAAGGTAATGCCTCGTCGGCAGAGCAATTTTTGCTTTCGGCCAGGGAAAGTTCGAAAGTAATATTATTCGGGAATTCGAACACAGCGGGGGTTTTAGACTATTCGAATGTAATCAGCGAAAATCTGCCTTCCGGCAAGTTTGAATTAATTTTTCCAATGACGCGATCGCGAAGGCTACCCGGTGATACGATCGACAATGTCGGGATTTCACCCGATGTGAATATTCCCTATGCTGCAACTGAACAACTCTTTGACAGGCTGGACCAGTGGGTTTATTTTGTGAAAAGCTACCTGGAAGTTATAAATAACAAGAAATAAGGCCGGTAATAAACAGGGGATTATCCCACCGCGGCTCAACATTAGTGTTGCATAGTGCCAGGCTTGAAATACAATATATAACAAATGGCAGGTATTGAGTATATTTGAAGCTTCGTCGCACCTAAGCCAATTGAGAATTGTGGCCCGCGCAAAAAACGAGATGTCGGATAGATCGTAATTTGAATGAGTATGAAAAAAGTACTATTGTTATTAGCGAATGGATTTGAGACCTTAGAAGCAAGCGCATTTATTGATGTTATAGGTTGGAACCTTGTTGAAGGGGACAATTCTACTGAATTGTATACCTGTGGATTGACAAAAGAAATTAAAAGTTCATTTAACCAAAGGTTTATTGTTGACTACCTGGTCAGTGAAATTGATACAGGTTTATTTGATGCATTGGCTGTTCCGGGAGGATTTGAGGAGTATGGTTTTTATAAGGATGCTTATAATGAGGGATTCCTGGATTTAATCCGTGAATTTAAGGCAACTGATAAAATTATTGCATCAATCTGTGTCGGAGCGCTGGCATTGGGAAAGAGCGGCGTTTTAATAGACAAAAAAGGTACCACCTACAATAATGCTATCCGAAGGGAAGCCCTGCATGATTTTGGTGTTCATGTGATGCATCAACCTATTGTAAAAGATGATAATATGATTACATCCTGGAACCCATCAACCGCAGTAGATGTAGCACTATTGCTACTTGAGCATTTAACAACAAAGCAAAATGCAGATAAGGTTCGTCAATTAATGGGATTTTGATTTGATAAAACGCCGGATATGATTGCAAATACCCCCAAAACCCCCTATTTTGCTGTAATATTCACTTCCATTAGGACAGCGATGGATAATGGTTATAGTGCTATGGCAGCGCATATGATGGAATTAGCGAAGCAACAAGATGGATTTCTGGGAGTTGAGAGTGAAGCAAACGAAATCGGAATAACTGTATCCTATTGGAGAGATTTAGAGTCGATTAAAAAATGGAAGGATCATGCTGAACATTCGGTTGCCCGTAAATGTGGACGGGAAATTTGGTATAAGTCGTTCAAAACCAGTATTGCTAAAGTTGAATCGGATTATGATTTTCATAAATTATAGCCAGCAAAAAATATCCGGCTTCATCATGGATTTAAAATCAGGGTGTTTTGCAGTATATTTGAAGCTTTGTTGCCTCTTAGCTTAAGGTGGAATGGTTGACGGCTTAAGTGCCACGAAATTGAGAAAAGACATCCCAGGACGCGCAGCTGAATAATTCGTCACTTATTGTAGTCTGAGCCGTCGGTTCGTCAGAATAAACAACACAACAGTTTATATAAAAACATAATCACCTGGTTAACAACTTAATTGATATGAGAAAAGTAGAGACCAGCGGCCATTTAAAAGACAGGGCAATTCTGGAAAGTCTGGCGGGAAAGAACAAAATAAAAATAAATACTATGAAAAAATCAATATCGTTTATTGCAATTATTTGCTTAACCATACTATGTAATTTAACATTAAAGGCACAATGGGTAGCACAAACAAGCGGAACAACCAATACTTTATACTCGGTTTTTTTCACTGCTGCCGATATTGGTTACACCGTTGGTGACCTGGGGACAATTCGTAAAACCGTCAATGGAGGTACTAACTGGACTGCCCAAACCAGCGGCACAACGAACGCTTTGTTATCAGTTTATTTCATAAGTGCAGATACCGGTTATATTGTGGGCGGAACCGGAGCCATTCTTAAAACAACGAATGCCGGAACAAACTGGGCTGCGCAAACTAGCGGAACAACCCATAATTTATTGTCGGTTTATTTTTGTAATGGTTCTACAGGATATGCTGTGGGTTTATCAGGAACAATCAGGAAAACAACGGATGGAGGGGCGAACTGGCTTGTAAAACAAACCGGGATCAATTCACTGGTATCGCTGTATTCTGTATGGTTTACTTCCGTGGATACTGGATATGTCGCCGGTTCGTCGGGTTATATCTATAAAACAATGAATGGGGGAAATAGCTGGAATGTTTTGGGAAATGGCAGTATTGGCAGCCTTGATTTGCATGATGTTCAATTTTTTTCGTCCGATACAGGTTTCGTGGTCGGAGCAAATTCGGCTTTTCTTAAAACTACCAACGGAGGCACAAGTTGGGTATCAACTTATGGCAGTGGCAACCTCTTAAATTCGGTCTTTTTTACTGGCCTCAGCACCGGCTATGCAGCGGGTAATTACGGAGGTTACGGAATTATTCAGAAAACCACGAACGGTGGTACCACATGGGCTACGGTTTTTTCGAATGGCTCAACCGGTAATTTAAATTCTGTTTTTTTCCCAAACCCTAGTACAGGATATGCAGTCGGAGTTTCAGGAACAATTCTTAAAAGTTCTTGTATTGCCCCGTCGCAGGCTGGAACTATCACAGGAAATACATCGGTATGCCAGGGACAGAACTCAGTTATTTACACAGTACCTGCCATAACAAATGCGACTTCCTATGCCTGGACTTTACCGACAGGGGCAACAGGTGCGAGCACATCAAACAGTATTACGGTGAACTATGGCGCTTCGGCTGCTTCGGGTAATATTACTGTTAAAGGCTTAAATACATGCGGTGACGGAGGCACTTCAACACTCGCCATTACTGTAAATGCATTGCCGGTAACGGCAGGAACAATAGCAGGAGCAACCAGCGTTTGCCATGGACAGAACTCAGTTATTTATACAGTACCGACGATAACAAATGCAACTTCGTATGCCTGGACTTTACCAACAGGAGCAACAGGCAGCAGCACAACAAACAGCATTACGGTGAACTATGGCGCTTCGGCTACTTCGGGTAATATTACCGTTAAAGGCACAAATACCTGCGGTGATGGAGGCACTTCAACACTCGCCATTACTGTAAATGCTTTGCCGGTAGCAGCAGGAACAATTGCAGGAGCAACCAGCGTTTGCCAGGGACAGAACTCAGTTATTTACACAGTACCTGCCATAACAAATGCGACTTCCTATGCCTGGACTTTACCGACAGGGGCAACAGGTGCGAGCACA
>JBAXXB010000186.1:0-9073 GCA_037128115.1 Bacteroidota bacterium | reverse complement strand
CTTCAACTCTTCAACTCTTCAACTCTTCAACTCTTCAACTCTTCAACTCTTCAACCCCCAACCCCCAACCCCTAACCCCTCAAAAAAATGTTTCTCTGGACAGCATTCATTGTTGGTTTTGTAGGAAGTGCCCATTGTGCCGGAATGTGCGGCCCTATTGCCCTTGCGCTCCCGATCCGCAGTGATAATTGGTTTACACGTGTAAGCAGTGGGTTAATTTACAACACCGGTCGCATTTTAACCTACATGATGCTCGGAGCCATATTCGGGCTGTTGGGCAAAGGCTTGCATATGGCAGGTTTTCAGCTTTATGCATCGGTTGTTATTGGCGGTTTGATGATTGCATTTGTTGTATTCCCCCTTTTTTTTAAGAAAGTTCCCTCTTTGAATACCATATTTGAAAGCTATTCGGCGCGACTTTTAACCGGATTCCGTAATATGTTCCGAACAGGCACCTCTTCCTCTTTATTGGGAATTGGGTTGCTGAACGGAATTCTGCCCTGCGGTCTTGTTTATGTAGCTGTAGCTGGTGCAATTAATACCGGCGGTGTAATTTCGGCTATGACTTACATGGCATTATTTGGTATAGGTACCATACCTGTCATGCTTGCTGTCTCGATGGCCGGAACCATGATCAGCTTGAAAATCAGGGTTTTTGTGAATAAACTTTCGCCTTTTGTTATAGTTTTACTTGGGGTTCTCTTTATACTGCGTGGCCTGTCGCTTGGAATTCCATACATAAGCCCTAAGGCAGAAGCACTTACCCCTGTAATTGAGAAAGCTCATAAATGTTGCCACCCTGATAAATAAAAAACTTTGATCAGGAGGATAAAATCAATCATTAATCAATAATTTTGCACACAAATTAACAACAACGCTATGAAAACCAGAAATTTTATTGCTATTGCCATGGCTGGCTTCTTCGGACTTGCCATGATTACATCCTGTGGAGGCGGAAAAACCGGCGACGCAACAAAAACTGATGACACCAAGGCAGTGGCTTCAGCTAATGTGCCCAGTGCAGAACAAATGGCTAAAGGAAAGGCTATTTTTGAGACGCCGGGAAAATGTATCACTTGCCACCAGGCTAATGGCCAGGGAATTGCAAATGTTTTCCCAAATTTGGTCGGATCAGCATTCCTTCTGAATCAGAAAGTACTGGCAGTAACCCAGGTACTGAATGGCTCGTTAAAAGTTGGAAATAAAACAGTTAAGTACCCTGCTCCAATGCCTCCGCAACTTGCTGACAAAGAGGAAGCTGTTGCCGTTATCAATTATGTGCTCAATAGTTTTGGAAACAATGGCGGCGTTGTAACCATGGACGATGTTAAAGATGTGGTTGTTGACCCTCGTTAGTACCAGTATTTGCATAAACAGAAAAGGGAGCTATGGCTCCTTTTTTGTTTTATAATGACGCTTAAATTCCGTCAAAACAAAAATCAAATCACCTGGCTTAGCCTTTCGGCAACTGCAATTCGACATCATTCTTTTGTCCTTGGTCTGCTTCTCTCATCACCTGACGCCCATGCTTTTTAATTTCTCCAGGTTTCCGTTAAACACATTAAAATCTACTTTGCCGTTTATACCGTCAACCTTCCCGCTTTCGTTATGCTGCCATAGTGCCCAGGGAGTAACGAATTCAGTGTAAAAGCGGTCGTGATTATAATAACCTGCTATCCAGAGAGGATAGCTGTCAAAATTCCCTTTCAGGTAGCTATTGTAGAAATTAATGTTGGTATATATAATTGGTTTGACTGAATAATATTTTTCAATCTTTCCAATATAGGTTTTTAACCCTTCACAGATTTTCTTTGATGATTTCCCGTTGCTATATTCAATATCGACAACCGGGGGCAGGTCGCCTTTTATGAGTTTCACCGTGCCTATAAAATTGTCAGCCTGTTTGCCGGCATCCCGCGAAGGGTAATAGAAATGATATGCCCCGCGAAGCAGGCCATTCTGAAACGAGTGTTTCCAGTTTGCTTCAAATTTATCGTCCTGGCGGGTAATGCCTTCAGTTGCCTTAATGTAGGCAAAACTGATCTGTATCCCATTCATATTCATCCGGCTCACCCTTTTCCAGTCGATATTGCCCTGGTGTTTTGAAACATCAATTCCATGAACCGTATACCCTTTGGGAATCAGGATGCCAAATGAGGATACGGGTGGTGCAACAATTTCTTCTTTTTGCATCATCCTGCTTATCCAAACAGGCGCTTTTATTACCAGCACAGTTGCCAGTAGCAGGAAGCCGGGGATCAGGATCAGGCGGAGTAATAGCTTAAAATTCCGGTGTTGTTTCATGAAAAGAATATACGCTTAATGGGTTAAAGGTCAGTCAATAGAGTAAGGGTCTTAAATTTCTTAAACTCTTTCATGTTAAAGGGAAAATAACTTCAATGTTTTCATTTGGAGATCAGCATAAATTGATTTTTCGAACCGGCTACATCTTTTGCTTAGAACAGGTATTGTTCACTGTTGTGGACTTTTACCGGATTCTGTCAGAGGTAAACCATATAAGTTTGAAAAAAATATCGGATTTTTCATTGTATTTTTGTGCCTCTGTTTCTTCGGCAAATTTAACGCTGTATTCTGTTGAACGGAAAAGTAATGAAGATTGTTTCATAAAGAAAAACAAATATGCTTAACGATGTTGTAACCATTGAAAAGAAACATACTAATGCAGCTTCAACCTTATTCGACCGGGTTGTTCGCGATCGGAAAATAAAATTTATTGTTACCATTTCAGGCGAAGTGGGTACTGGTAAGTGTGAGATTGCTCACGAGCTGGGCCGTATACTCATCGAAAAGGGAATAAGCGTAAAGTTGCTGCATATGGATAATTACTACCATATACCTCCCCGCGCCCGCCAGGAATGGAGGAAGCAGAACATCGACAAGATAGGTTACGACGAATACGATTGGAATACAATTAACCAGAATATTGATGATTTCCGCATGAACCGTGAATCGGTTCTGCCTGTCGTGGATTTATTTACACAAAAAGTGGATAAGCTTCATACTGATTTCGACGGCATTGAAGTGCTTATCATCGAAGGTTTATATTCTATCAGGATCAACCAGAGCGATTTACGGGTTTTTATCGAACTTACCTACGAAGATACCTGGGACGAACAGGCCATCACCCACAAGGAAGTGCTCGATGAGTTCAGGATGGAAGTACTTAAATATGAGCATAAAGCAGTACAATCCCTGAAAAACCTGGCCGATTTTTATATCGATTTCGATACGGCGGGGGAGATTTTTCATTTATAAGCCAAATATTTAAGTTAAGAGGTTTAACGGGTTCAAAGGTTCAATGCTTCGCGTTCGAAGAGTTTGAAGAGTTCAAGGGTTCAATGCTTCGTGTTCGAAGAGTTTGAAGAGTTTGAAGGGTTCAATGCCTTCGGTGTTCAAAAGTTTGAAGAGTTGAAGTGTCAAAGCACTATTCACTAAGCACCAAGCACCATCCACCTAGTACAAAGCACAAAGCACTGAGCACAAAGTACCAAGCACCAAGCACTAAGCACTAAGCACAAAGTACCAAGCACTAATCACTAAGCACCGAGCACTAACCCCCAACCCCCAAATCCTTCATTCTATCCATGAGTCAAAAATATACATTCCCCGAATGGGCACGCAACCAGGTAGTTTACGAGGTAAACCTCAGGCAGTATACCCCGGGAGGAACCATTAAAGAGTTCAGGCAGCACCTGCTGCGCCTGAAGGAACTGGGCGCCGGCATTTTGTGGTTTATGCCTATACAGCCTGTCGGGCTGCTGAACCGTAAGGGTACGCTCGGCAGCTATTACTCAATAAGTGATTACTGCAAAGTAGATCCGGCTTATGGTACCATGGCTGAATTTATCGAGATGGTGGATGAAATTCACTCCATGGGGATGTACGTCATCCTCGACTGGGTTGCCAACCATACGGCCTGGGACCATCATTGGGTGGAGGAATTCCCCGCATTTTACCGCCGCAACGAAGTAGGGGAGGTGCACCCGCCATTCCAGGAATGGGAGGATGTGATCGGGCTTGATTATTCAAACGCTGATTTGCACTCAGCCATGATCTCGTGCATGAAATTCTGGATAGAATCCACTGGTTTGGATGGTTTCCGCTGCGACATGGCCCACCTGGTGCCTACTGTTTTCTGGAACGAGGCCCGTGCTGCTCTCAATGCCATGAAACCCGTTTTTATGCTTGCCGAAGCCGAAGAACGCGAACTGGTTGCCGAAGCTTTTGACGTGCTCTACAACTGGAACCTGATGCATGTGTGGGATGATATGGCACACGGCAAATATTCCGCCCCTGAAATCCGCTGGCGTATCCAGTCCGAAATCACGGATTTCCCTGCCGGATCCGATAACCTGATGTTTATCAGCAACCACGATGAAAATTCGTGGAACGGTTCCGAAACTGAAAGGCTGGGACCCGCACTCGAAGCCTTTGCCGTGCTTATTTTTACCCTGCCCGGCATGCCGCTCCTTTATTCGGGTATGGAAGCCGGCAATAACCGCAGGCTTAGCTTTTTCGACAAGGACTATATCGAATGGAAGCAGGATAAAATGGCAGCATTGTATACCCGGCTGGCCCACCTTAGGATACAAAACCCGGCCCTGTGGAGCCTGCAGCCAAAGTCGGACTTCCAACTGATAAGCACCGACCATGACCAGGTTATATTTTGTTTCAGCAGGGAGAGTGCCGGCAGCAGGGTTCTGGTAGCCCTGAACCTGAGTATTGAAACGGTTGATTTCCGGTTAACCGGCGAGGGCTACCAAGGCAGGTATACAGATTTGATGGTGGATATGCCTGTACTAATGGGCGATACGCCATGCTTCTCGCTTGGGCCATGGGGGTTTAAGGTTTGGGTAGGAATATGATATGTTATCCCATATATTTGAACCGTTTTATACAGCCAGGTTTAAAGGGGATACTAAGACGCAGAAATAAAAAAATCATAGTTCCATAATCAAACTTCCAGGCTTTTATCGGGAAGGTAAACCAACCTGTTATTAAAGATGAAAAAATCGTTTTTCGTGCAATTGGTTTTATTTTTAATCGTTTATAGTGCCAGTAGCCAGGCGCAGAACGATACCATTTCCGTATAAGGCAACAGCTATGAGTACAAAGGGAAAGCGATGATTCCCAAACAACTGCTTAATGTTATGAAGGACGATGCGGAGGCGCATACTGCCATGCAGAAATCCATAAACAACAGCAGTGCCTCCATGGTTTTCGCATACGCCGGCGGGTTTTGTATAGGATATCCCGTGGGCCAGATGCTGGGTGGCGGCAAACCCGAATGGAGCCTGCTAGCCATAGGATCTGGTTTGATATTGGTAGCGGCTTTACCCTTCGCAGTGGCAGCGAATCAAAATTCAAGGCTGGCGGTGCGGTTGTACAATGCAAAAGTTAAACAAAGCGGGGCAGTAAAAGCCAAAATTGAACTGGGCATGACTCCGGCAGGAATCGGCCTGTTATGCAGGTTTTGAAAAAGGGTTTACACCAGATGAAAAAGAACAGTCTGCCACTGTATTTCTACTAAATCCTGTCTTTTTTTTGACTGATCCAGCTCATCCAGTCTGCTGCTTCATCCAACAGTGAAAATCTGTGTCCATCTGTGGACATACCTTCCTTGATCACCCAGGCAGAAAAAATCTTTCCTGGTCCGGCATGGTACGCCTGGAAAGAGCAAGTCGTTTGCAACAGCCGCAACACAGGGATTTTATAAAAAACTGAATCACTCTATCTCCCTCAAATTCCTTACTTTTGCACTGACGCCGGTATTAAAGCACCGGAAAATTTTTCTATGCAATTTGTTAGCCCTCTATATCTTTTTGGTTTACTGGCTGTTGCGATACCTGTTATTATCCATCTTTTCAATTTCAGGCGATTTCGCAAGGTGTATTTTACCAATGTGCGTTTTCTCCAGGAACTTAAGCAGCAAACCCAGAAGCAGTCGCAGTTAAGGCATCTGCTGATTCTGGCTATGCGCATACTCGCCATTGCCGCCCTGGTTTTGGCCTTTGCGCAGCCCTATATTCCCTATTCGGACAAACAGTCGAAAATAAGTTCCCGCAACGCTGTAAGTGTATTTGTTGATAACTCCTTCAGTATGGAGGCGGTGGGAGCCAATGGAAGCCTGCTCGACGAATCAAAACAGAAAGCACGTGAAATTGTATCAGCCTATAAATCGAGCGATTTATTCCAGTTGCTCACAGGTGATTTTGAAGGCAGGCACCAGCGGATGGTTACCCGCGATGAGTTCCTTACCATGTTGGACGAAGTAAAAGTCTCTCCTTCGGTTCATTCTTTTTCGGAAATTGTACGCCGTCAATACGACCTGCTTAAAAATGAAAAATCGGCACGCCGTACTTCGTACCTGGTTTCCGACTTCCAGAAATCGGCATACAACAATGTGGATTTCCAGCAGGATTCGTCCATCAGTTCGTACCTGGTGCCCCTTAAATCGTCGGCTGAGGCCAATGTGTATATCGATACCTGCTGGTTTGCCCAGCCGACGCAACAGCCGGGTAAAACCTCGGTGCTCACGGCCAGGGTATGGAATAAATCGGAAAATGATCTCGAGAAAATACCTTTAAAACTCCTGGTGAACAACATTCAGAAGTCAGTGGCCAGCATCGACATTAAAGCCGGCATGTCAACAACTGTTGAATTACCATTCACTATTCAGCAGCCCGGTCCACAGCATGGCTTGTTGCAGGTTACCGACTACCCGGTGACCTATGACGACAAATTCTATTTTTCGTTCGATGTACTCTCATCTATCAATGTGCTGGCCATTAACGGGGGGGGCGAAAACCGCTTCCTGAATTCGCTTTACGCCCAGGATTCGTCTGTCAGGCTGACCAATATGAACGAAAAATCCCTCGATTACGGCCGCCTCCCTCAATTTGACCTGATCATCCTGAATGAAATCACTGGAATATCCTCGGGCCTGGCACAGGAAATAAGGAGGTACGTTACAAACGGAGGAACCATTCTCGTTCTTCCTGCAATCAAGGCCGATCTTGCTTCCTACAACAGCTTCC
This sequence comes from Bacteroidota bacterium, assembly GCA_037128115.1. Taxonomy (GTDB): domain Bacteria; phylum Bacteroidota; class Bacteroidia; order Bacteroidales; family UBA4417; genus UBA4417. The sequence continues at coordinate 2,015 of JBAXXB010000186.1, read as the reverse complement.
TATCATCCATGAATGCGCCTTCGTACCAGGCTGTCGATACCGCGGATACCAAAGTAGTGCGGCTCAGCGAGGAGAGTTACCTTTTCAGGGATGTATTCGAACGCCAGCAGGGCAAACAGGTTGTGGCAGCAAATACCGATCTGCCCAAAGTAAGCAAACATTACCCTATCGTATTTTCATCGGCCATGCTCACGGTTCCCCTGATGAGCATGCTCAATGGCGGGGAGTTCCTAACCCTCACCAACAGCGGGATGGGACAGGTAATGCAATTCACGGTTCCTTTGGATCCCTCCTTCAGCAATTTCCCACAACAGGCTATTTTTGTCCCTGTATTATACAATATTGCGCTTATCAGCCACCCGGCCCATAGTTTATATGTAATTACCGGCGACAATAAGATGATACGGATAGGAACTACAGTACCTGCAGGCGACAAGGTATACAAAATCAAGTCACTGGATGGTAATTTCGAAATGATCCCGCAGATCAACAGTTCCGGGAATATGGTAAATGTATTTGTCGGGAACCAGTTGCCTATGGCAGGCAATTTCGAATTACTGAATGATAAAAAAGTACTGGCTTCGCTGGCATTTAATTACAACCGGGGTGAAAGCGACCTATCCTGCAACACCATTAGTGATATGGAATCCATACTCAGGAAAGCGCACCTGAATTCATTTACTATATTGAAGTCAGGACAGAAACCCTTAAACGAAGTGATAGCACAAATTAACAGCGGGAATCAGCTCTGGCGGTATTTTATCTGGTTGGCCCTGTTATTTTTACTGGCAGAGATATTGTTGATAAGATTCTTTAAAAAATGACCCGTTTGATTTTATAAATTACTTTCAAGGAGTAAATTTGCAAGGAATTACGGCATTTAAAGTATTTCGATAAATAATCAGGAAATTCAATGGACGAGAACGACGAATTGGCAGAAGGCAACTTTGAGGATGAGATACCCGGCGAGGATTTACCTGCCGAAGGTAGCGGGCTTGTTTTACCTGTGATTGAAGGCGCAACTGATGCTGACGACCTGCACCATACTACTTTCCTGCCGGGGATGTACCAGAACTGGTTCCTCGATTATGCCTCTTATGTAATTCTCGACAGGGCCGTGCCCGAAGTGCTCGACGGGCTGAAACCCGTACAGAGGCGTATCCTGCACAGCATGTGAGAACTGGAGGATGGCCGTTACAACAAAGTGGCCAATGTAATTGGCAATACCATGAAATACCACCCTCATGGTGATGCATCCATAGGGGATGCCATGGTGCAGATTGGGCAGAAAGAACTGCTGATTGATACCCAGGGAAACTGGGGAAACATTCTTACAGGCGACCGGGCGGCCGCACCGCGTTATATCGAGGCACGTCTTTCGAAGTTCGCGCTGGATGTGGCCTTTAACCCGAAAACCACTAAATGGAAACTTTCCTACGACGGGCGAAATAAAGAGCCGGTCAACCTGCCGATGAAGTTCCCTGTCCTGTTGCAGATGGGAGTTGAAGGCATAGCCGTGGGACTGGCGGCTAAACTGCTGCCGCATAATTTTGTTGAACTCATCGATGCTTCCATCGCCGTTCTCAGGGGTCAGGATTTTGTATTAGTCCCTGATTTTCCTACCGGCGGGCTGGCCGATGTTACGCGATATAACGACGGGCTCAGGGGTGGAAAAATCCGCATCCGGGCACGCATCAGCCAACTCGATAAGAAAACACTGGTCATTACCGAGATCCCTTGGGGTACCACAACCGGCGACCTGATCGACACCATTATCGCTGCCAGCGAAAAAGGGAAGATCAAAATCCGCAAGATCGATGATAATACGGCCCAGAATGTTGAAATCCTGATACACCTGATGCCGGGGGTTTCGCCCGATCAATCCATTGATGCCCTCTATGCGTTTACCGATTGTGAGCGTTCCGAATCACCCAATTCCTGCGTGATACACAAAGGCAAACCATACTTTGTTGGGGTCAAGGAGATTTTACGCATATCGGTTCAGCGCACAGTTG
>JBAXXB010000185.1:0-9146 GCA_037128115.1 Bacteroidota bacterium | reverse complement strand
CCGTGGTTCGCGGGTAATAGCTGAGATACTCAATTCCTGGAGACAGTCCACTCATGCTTACTTCCGGATCTAAGCCTTTATATCCTGTAATGCAGAAAACATTCTGAGCCGAAGCAACAAGCCGGAGCTTTGAAATATACTTGCTGATTTCCTTGAAATTATATCCAAGTGCTATATTGTCCAGCTTAAGGAATGTGGCGTCTTCAACGTATTTCGAAGAGTACTGACCATTACCTATAAATTCAGGATGTTCCAGTTGGGTATAAACAATGTTCTGGCCGATACTCTGCCAGTTTTCGTAATACAGGCGATACATGTTCAGCGCTTTTCCGCCTATCTGCGACCGGAGGGCAAAATTCAGATCCCAGTTTATGTAAGTAAAGGTATTGCTCCAACCAAGCATACACTTAGGATTGGCATTCCCGATTGCTTCCCAGTCGTCAGTGCTTACCTGGCCCACCTTATTCTGGTTTTTAAACTTATCATGGCCTGTTTCGTCAAGGCCAAGCCACACCGGTCCATAAAAAGTGCCTATAGGTTGGCCTTCTTCGAGGCGTTGGCAATTAAGCGGAAATGAGCCGCCGAGCCACCCGATTCCCATCGAAGTGCTCGTAAATTCGGCATTCGAAAACTTCACCAGTTTATTCTCGTTTTTACTAAAGGTAAACGTAGTATTCCAGGTGAACTTGCTTTGTTTCACAGGCACTGCGTTGAGCGTAAATTCAAGTCCCTGGTTGCTGACGGTGCCGACATTGGTAAAAAGCTGGTCGGTGAGGTACGGTGGAACCGATACCGTGTAGGTATAGAGCAGGTCGGTACTCCATCGGTAGTAATACTCAACCGCACCGCTGATCCGGTTCTGTAGAAAAGCGAAATCAACGCCCGCATTAAATTCCTGTTTCTTTTCCCAGCGAAGATTCGGATTGGGATTCGTTTTCGGCTGGTATGTGTTTATCCATTGCCCGTTATAGTAAAAACTCCCGGCCCTGGACATCAGGCTTAAGGATTTGTAGTTGGCGAAATCCTGGTTCCCAGTAACTCCATAACCAACCCGTAATTTAAGATCATTAACCCAGCTTATGTTTTTCAGAAATTCTTCCCGATTAATCCGCCAGCCCAGGCTTGCCGAAGGGAACCAGCCCCATTTGTTGTTTTCGCCGAAACGCGAAGATCCTTCCCTCCTCAACGAAGCAGAAACAAGCAGCCGTTCTTCAAAGTTATACATTACCCGTCCGAAAAAAGAGATTAGCTGGCTCTGGCTTTTATACGATCCCATTTCAGCCGTTCCTTTTACAAGGGCCGATCCGGCCCCTATATTATTCACGCCATAAATATCAAAATCGTATCCCGAATTGATCAAATACGAATCGTTGGACTGAACTTGCTGTGAAGTATAACCTGCAAGTGCCTGCAGGCTGTGTTTCCCGAAAATTGCCGAATAATTAAGCGTACTTTCAAACTGCATATCCCCGGTGCGCCCGTTGTCAATTTCTGCAACTCCACCTGAGCCAATGCGGCTTGGATAATATTTGGTCATGTATGAAGTTTCTTCCCAGTCGGATAGCGTATAGGAGAAAAAGTTTGCCCAATTCAATGATTTTGTTAACCTAAGCGTTGCCCGGACATTTCCGTTAGCATCATTGGATTTCCCTTCCTGTGCGCGTTCGTTGAGCATGGCTACCGGATTATACGAATCCGCTCCCGGCAGATAGGTATAACCACCGTAGGTTGTATTTGACGGGTCGTATATAGGGCTTGTCGGGTTTCGGATAAAAGCCTGGTAAAAAATATTGTAATTGGCCGGATTGTATTTGCGCATACCGTAGGTCAGGTTATAATCCAGCGTTAAGATATTTCCCAGGGCTTTCTGGTTAATATTGGTTTTTACCAGGAATTTATTTGATTGGTTGTTTTTTAGCAATCCTTCAGCCAAATCGACAAAAAAGGTGGTCCTGTGCGAAAAAGTTTCTGTGCCACCCGATATTGCCAGGTTGTGTTGCTGGCTGAATGGAGTGGATCGGGTTACTTCCTTAAACCAGTCCACTTTATCATCATATATATTTACTGCTTTGTCGGGGGCATATTGTTCAATTGCCGATTTAAATTCATCGGCAGTCAGGTTCCTGACGCCACGGGGAGCAATCTGTGCGGAGAACTGTCCCGTATATTCAACCTTGCTTAGCCCGGATTTGGCCCTTTTGGTCGTAATAATAACCACACCATTCGATCCGCGCGTTCCATAAATCGCCGCAGCTGAACCATCTTTCAGAACATCCATGGACTCTACCTCCTCGGGGCTGATGTTCTTCATATCGGCGCCTGCAACGCCATCAATAATAATGAGCGGGCCCTGTCCTGAAGTGAGCGTATTGGTTCCGCGCAATATTATGTCGTATCCCGCTTGAGGGTCAGCTCCATTGGGCTTCACGATAGTTAAGCCGGCAACCTTACCTTGCAGGAGACCGATCGGACTGCTGAATGTGCCACGGTTAAAACCTTCTTCCTTAACTGTGGCAATAGCACCCGTGACTTCTTTTTTTGTTGTTTTCCCATAACCGATCACCACTACTTCATCAAGCGATGTTGCTGAAACTTTCAGGCTGACGTTGATTACTGCCTGGTCTTCGGCCAGCATTTCCTGTTTCTCATACCCGATCATGGAGTATACTATAATAGCACCTTTTGTCGCTGTGATGGCGTACTTTCCAAAAATATCAGTGATACATCCTGTTTGGGTGCTTTTAATAGAGATGCTGACTCCCGGAATACCATTCTTATCGGCGACATCAGTAACCTGGCCGGTAATTTTCATTGTTGTTCCCTGCTGTGCATATAAAGAATTGGCACTCAGAACAATTATGAATACTATAAGCATACCAATACCATGAAGTCTCATTTTCTTAAACAGTTTATTGGTTTTCATTTCGAAGTTTTTAGTTGTTCAAAATCCAGTGAAGATAATTCCGAACGATAAGGTATTGATGCCTGGGCACCCATTCGAGTAACCGTGATTGCAGCAGCACGTGCAGCCAGTTTCACAGCTTCCGGTATTGATCTTCCTTCCGAAAGCCCGACACAAAAAGCGCCACAAAATGTATCTCCTGCAGCGGTTGTATCGAGTGCATCAACCTTGAAGGCTTCTACAAAAAGGTATTCCTTGTATTCCTTTATCAAAGCGCCTTGCGAACCAAGCGTAATTACAACAATATCAACGCCTTTAGCACTGATGATGTCGGCAGCCTGTTTGGCAGACTCAATATCGGATACTTTAATTCCTGAGAGAATTTCCGCTTCACTTTTATTTGGAATAATAATATATAGTTGTTTAAGCAGGTTATCAGACAATGCCCTGGCCGGAGCCGGATTCAAGATAACTTTTATTCCTTTCTTATTCGCCATCTCAGCTACATACTCGACGGTATCAATCGGAATCTCAAGTTGCATCAGAACAAGATCGCTGTTTTCAATTTCGGCACTGGCTTTATCTATATCCGAAGGTGTCAGATAAGCGTTAGCGCCTGAAGCGACCACAATGCAGTTTTCGCCCTGCGAATCCACGGTTATCAGTGCAACGCCGGAAGGATGTTTGGGATCGGAGTATATAAAATCCGTTTTAATATTTTCAGCCGTGTATAACATCACCGATTGTTTGCCAAAAACATCGTTCCCTGTTTTAGAAATCAATGTCACATTACCCCCCATTCGTGAAGCCGCTACCGCCTGGTTTGCACCCTTCCCCCCGGGATTCATGAAAAACGTTCCGCCTAAAATGGTTTCCCCCGGCACAGGAAGTCTGTCCGCTTTAATTACCATATCCGTATTACAACTTCCGACTACTACGATTTTTTTCGATTGCATATAAATCTGATTTTATAGGCAGCAAATATATATCATGCTGCATGCGAAAATTATCAATAATTTACATAAACCGGTAATTATAAATTATTGTTATTAAATAAATATAACACGTATAATGCTATATACTAATAACTTAAAATACTTATTAATCTATTTTTTATATGTTATTCTGTAATTTAAAACTAATAATGTCGGATTTTTTTATTCGAATAAGTATATTTACCGCTTCGATTTACTTGTTTAGATCCAATTGCTAAACAGGCAACGAACCAGGAAACCAAAGTTGAAGGGGAATACCTTGGATACAATATCATCGCTATCCGCACATAAACGCTATTCCCCGCTTAATACCTCTGCTTCAGCCAGAGAAAAACAATAAAAGTCATGTCAAAACTTCAATCGGTAGTGTTGCTTACACAGTCCATGTCTTTAGCAGAGAAAAAGGCATTCAGGATTCGTTCGTCACGCAACAAAAAAAATGCAGACTACATCATTTTATATGATATTATTGAGAAAAACCGTGAAAAACCTGCGTCCGCTCTACTCACTGAGTTCCTAAAACACAGACCCGGAGCTTCCATCGAGACTACGGTAAAATATCTTTACGAACTGCTTCTTGATTCGATGCTTGATTTACGGAAAGAGCAGGATAGTTTCTACATATTATTCAATAAAATATTAAAAATCAGAATTTTATATGAAAAATCATTGTTTGATGAATGTTTTGAATTACTTGAAAATGTTATGGTACAAGCCGAAAAGTATGAGAATTACTACGCATTACTGCTTGCTTCGCGCCTGGAACTGGATTATTTGCTTGCACTTAATTTCCCCAGCCTGAATGAAAAAACACTGCTAAACAAACAATTCAAGTTGAATGAAACCTTGAAATATGTCAGGAAGATTAATGAACAGTCCTCCCTTTACGAAAACCTGAAACATCGTATTACCTACAAGGGGCATGCCCGTTCGCAAAAACAAAAGGATGAATTAAACGACCTGGTATACAGTGAGATCAGCATTGTTGCATCGCTCAACGTCGACAACTTCGAGATCAGTAAACTCCACCAGCTTTTTCAGTCTAACTACCTTATCAGCGTAGGTGATTATAAATCTGCATTAAATTCATATATTGAACTCAATAATCTTTTTGAAGCAAACAAGCATCTCTGGAGCACCCCGCCGGTTTATTACCTGCATACCCTCGAAGGTGTGCTTGAGAGTCTCAGGAGCATTCACAACTATGAGGGCATGACTCATTTTATAACCCAGCTAAAAGCAATTGACAGTCAATCAGCATCTTTTAGAATTAACCTTACCTGCATTACATTTTTATATGAGTTGTTCCCGTTCCTTGATCGTGGTGATTTTTCATCATCGCTGTTGTTAATGGAAGACTACAGTGACAGTTTGTATGATAAACTATTTACGCTAAACAGAGCCCGACAGGCTGAACTATGCTTATATACTGCTTTGATCTATTTTGGGAATTCTGACTTTCACAAGGCACATAAGTTCCTGAATCAAATAATTCTCAGTGGGAAAAACTATTATTATTTGCCTTTATTTAGGACAATTCGCCTCGTTAATCTCATGATTTTGTACAAGTTGGGAGATTTTGATCTTATTAAATATGAAATCCGTTCGATGAAACGAGATTTGTTAGACACAGATAAAGATTACAAGATAGAACGCTTCTTGTTTAAATTTTTGAGTAAGCCGTTATCCAGTATAACGCACAAGAGGGAACTGTTGCTTGAAAAGACCATGAAAGAGTTCCTTGAGATTCAACAGGATGTATTCGAGAAACAGATACTGAGAATATTCGATTTTACGGCCTGGGTCGAGTCCCTGCTCAGGAAAATAACATTTGCCGAAGTCGTAAACTTAAGAACAGAAGCGCATTAAACAAGGAATAATAATTTATTATACAAGAAACAGGGTTTCACATGAAGCCTCATACATGGAATAAAGTCCATTTTAGTGTCGGCTGATATTTTCCTGTTTTCGGGTACAAACGTTCAGAGACGAGTCCCTGATCCCATATTATCGGACCAGGTACAAAAGTTGTGGAGCCTAGATAAAATCTAATGCTAAATGCGTTATTGTACTCCTAAAAAAACAAAGATCTTTAATGCGCTTTCATACAGGTATTTAGCATTGAAATTCTGCTCCCCTTGCAACTCAAAGTTGCAAACCGATAATTTCATGTTTCGCAAGTTTGCTTCAGGAACATAATGAATCGTAAGATTTTTGTATTTTCGTCAGGTAATTGATAATAAGTGCTTACATAAATCCTTTAAAATCAAAACAGATGAAATATAAAATAATTACTGCTGCAATTGTGATGCTAAGCATAGTAAATGTAATCTATGCTCAGGAGAAAAATGAAACTGTTAAATTGCCCGTTCTTACAGTTGAACAAAAATGGGAAACGGCAGAGGGCAATCTGATTTATTTCGTGATCAGTGGAATTAGTTATGCAAAGTCAAAAGGACAGACGGCTGAGGATTTTGGAGTGTGGGCGGGTAAAGTTGGATGCCCGTACTGGCAAACACTGGATTCTTTGACACCTGCAAAATTTGTTCAGCAAATCTCTATGAATAAACAACAATTTAAAAATTTTCAGATGGAGATTCTCGAGGCAAAGAAATCGAGTGTCAAAGGAAGAATGAAAGGATTCGGAAATAACCTTGTTACAGAGTATAACCTCGGTGGGGTAACGGAAGATGATTACCGGCGATTTTTTGCTAAAAAATGGGAGACGATTGCAGGGTGTGTTAAACTTGTTTACACACAAAAAGAAGAAGGGGAATGGACATATTTTAATGTAACAAAAATGGATGGCATCAATAAATGAACCAATTGTAAAATAAACACTCGTATTTACCAGCCTTCACCGGCACATTCTGTCCATCTCATTAAATTATTTGCTGATAGTATAAAATGGTCCACCAAACCCGGTGGAAGGAGGTCAGATGAACCGTTTTGTCGCATAGAATTCGTGCGGAAACTGGGGGAAATAATGTATATGTTATTGTTGCTGTTACAATTACGGTTAATCATATATATATATATGCCGGATGCAACGAACTGATCAGGTAATTCAATACCTTCGCCTGTGAGTAAACTTTTGTTGCCGGCAAGTGTGAGCAACAAGAAACCAGAAAAACAGGTAGAAGAAAACGGATATTTGGTATGAACTAAAATTGTATAAGATGAAACGCTTCGGATTTTTATTTTCGGTCATGGTCATAATGATGGCAATTGCATTCAATTGTTGCAAAAAGGAGGATAATTCGGTGCCGGCCGAACGAAAAGAATACGCCTGGGTTGCCGGCTGTGAAGACAGCACAGGCTACGGCCTGATCCTTTTTTCTGCTGATGGCGGCGAAAACTGGGTGAGGCAGGCAGCAGGCTTGCCGGCATTACTGGGGATCAAAGTCCTTGACATATGGGCAGTGGACGAAAAAACCGTTTGGGCTGTCGGCTCCGGAAATGTAATTCTGAAAACCCTGGATGGCGGCATCACCTGGATGCAGGTCCAGTCACCTGCAAATAATCCGGATACGGAGCTGAACTCAATTTGCATCGTGAACCACAACAATATATGGATCAGTGGTACTAACGGAAGCGTTTATAACTCGGCCGATAATGGAAATACATGGACCATGTTTGACCCGGCCTTCTTTCACAATGCGTTTATGCAGGGTATATGGGCAATCACACCTCAGAAAGTTTACGCTGTGGGAGCAGTAATTGGCAACAGCCTGGAAAGAGGATTTATTACCTCTACGTCAGACGGTGGAGCCACATGGGATTCGATTACTCCTTCCGATGATTATAACAGGCATCAGTGGATTGGCGTTACTGCTTCCGGAAATACGATTGTTGTTTATGGCGTAAATTCACACTACATTGCCAGTACCGATGGAGGAACTACCTGGAAAAATGATTCATTGCAAACACCCGGAGGCGGAGGCGGGGCCGATATCAATCACATGGTGATCGTCAACCCGCAAACATGGTGGGGAGCGCTTGATCTTGGGCAATTCTATCTGACCAATGACGGAGGATCTGCCTGGATGCGGCAATTAACAGACCAGGGAATCGCATTCATGTTTGGTATCGATGCCTGGAATAGCCAGATTGCATTGGCTGTCACACGATCGACGCGAGTGCCGCTGAACGGATCGATCATGAAAACATTGAACGGGGGAACAACTTGGGAAGTCAAAAAGAGCTACAATACTCGTTTGAGCAAAGTAACCTACATCAAAAAGTAAGTTGAAGTCCATTCTTTCTATAACGGCTGATACACGATTGATAAAGGCTGCGCCGATCCGCTATTCAAGTAATAGTTCAATTTATATGAGGTTTGACTTGGAAAAACCCTCGCTTTTACCAGCCTTGGCCGGAAAAATATGATCATCTCATTTAATTGATTACTAATAGGATAAAGGGGTTAACCGAAGTTGGTGGAAGGTGGTCAGATGATCCGTTTTATCCAAAGCTATGGCCTAAAAAAGCCGAAAACTAGAACTTTTCGGCTTTTTTAGCATAATTCGAATTACGCAAAAAATGGAATATGTCGAATATTGGGCAGACGAGCATGCCAGAAAATGCGCGCATAGTGAAAAATGCGCGCATTTACCTGCCAGCTAAGTATAATACAAAGAAATATCTTTGTGGCTTCGGAATACTTTGGGGAAATGATCATAATATACAAATTTGTGTCATTTCAATTAACACTAAATTAATAACACTTAAAGCTGATCCAAGAGAATCAAGCATGTGGGATGCAAAATTCAAAAATGCTGACTATTCTGTAAATATTGGGAATCAAAAAGAGGTAGGAGGTGGAGAAGGATTTGATGTTTCTTCTGCCGAATTGCTAATATCTGACCTTAAGAATGGCTTAAAAACAGTTAAAAAGGGTGTTGTTATTTGTGCGTATTAAATTATTGGAAAAATCTCAATTTAATGAAGATGAAATAAAATGGACCAAGGAGATGATATATAAATCTCTAAAGCTAGAATGAACCAGCAACAACTCCATTCTGAACTAGATCCATTTTGTATGCATCTCTGTATGCACTTAAAAAATAAAGACCTGTAACTCGCTGGTTAACAGGTCTTTATCGTTTGTATTCTGCTCCCCTTACAGCACAAAGTTGCAAGCAGATGAGTTCCTTTCTAGTGATATAAAGCGTTCATTATCTGACTATTTCGTTTACTGGATAAACCATTCCATTTGACCAGTGTCTGCCGATCCAAATTGACCACCT
>JBAXXB010000184.1:0-9250 GCA_037128115.1 Bacteroidota bacterium | reverse complement strand
GGGCAATTGTATATACGAAAGATTTACTTTGCGGCTTGCACTTCCAAGGGTTGTAGTTTGAGAATAGTTCTGCCCTAAAGTGATGTATCCCACTGATGCACTCAATCCCAAATTGTCGGTCATATAATAGCTAATTCCAAGTCCTCCGGTCAGGCCGAACTTGCTTGCATAATCCATGGCCGAATTCTGGTAGGCATTCTGGTTTATAAGCCATATGCTGTTAATTCCCGCTGAAGCATTCACCCATATTGATTTTTCATCTTGTGCAAAAATGGCTGAAGGAGCTAATACAAAAATCACTAATAAGATTTGCAGGGATTTTAATTTCATCATAATTGAATTAAAGTTTAAGCTTTACTCAGGGAATTGGAAAAACAAAAATGACCATCAACAAAATCCAGGCTTCTGCAGAATTGGATGATCTCATCCTGCTGCCTGGCAAAATCAAGAGTAAAGTCGGCTTTCGCGATGTACTGGGCCACTGGTTTCGGTTTACCCATTACAGGAAACCTGTTCATCATCAGGAACAGGCCGGGATGAAAGAAATCTCTCAGGCTCCTGCTTTCGCAAACAAGAATTTCGGTAGTAGTATAACCCGAAATGAAATGTAATATTGCCTTCCTGACCAGAATATCCTGGGCACGTATATAAAAAACGCGCCTTGCTCCGGCTTCCAGCATGCGCGAAGTGTCTTTCCCGGCCGAAGAATCAACTTCTTCGATTATGCTGAATCCTGAAATATTCTCTTCAGAATGATTGCCATGAAAATCCTTCTCTCCGGGGCGTATGCCGGTGATTTTCAATCCTATGACATCCTGATTTATTGATAATTTGCTGATTATATTGCAGGCTATTGTCGTTTTGCCGGAATTGCGCGAATTGCCTCCGACAAGGATCATGTTCGGGATATTAATCATTCTTTACAGGATTTGTGACCAGGACATTTAAGCGTTCAGGTCATCCAGGAGGCGAACAAATTCTTTCTGCATCATTTTGTCCATACGCTGGTGAAAGGCATCAAAAGCCTTAACCAATTGACGTCCTTCGGGTGAAAGCCTTGTACTTCCTCCTTCCTGGCCACCACGTATGGTTTCGAGTAGGTGGAATCCGAGCATTTTCTCAATCTTACGCAGATCGTTCCAGGTGCGGCGGTAGGTAATCCCCATCTGCTCACAGGCCCCGACCAGGGAACCGCATTCATCTATGGTTCTAAGTATCTTCCATTTCCCGTCACCCAGGATACCATCTCCCTCGAGGGAAGAAAACCATATTTTATATTCCGGCTTCAGGTTTTCAAATTTATTCATAAGCGTAGTTATTTCAGTTAGCTAAACTTTGACTTTCTACCTGAAATTTCCCTGGAATAACATAGCGGGATGTGTTATTTTATCTTTCAGGCATTCAGCTGGTTCCAAAGCATATCCTTAAGCTTGGTAAGGCCTAGTTTTGAATGTGATGATATAAATACCGACGGGATTCGCGGCAGGTCCTTTTTCATCAGGCTCATCATCTCGTCATCCAGCATATCGCTTTTGGTGATTGCCAGCAAGCGGCCCTTGTTGAGCAGTTCGGGATTGAATTGCTTCAATTCGTTAAGCAGAATTTTATATTCTTTTTTAATGTCCTTGCTGTCAGCAGGAATCATAAAAAGCAGTACCGAATTTCGTTCAATATGGCGCAGGAATCGTACGCCCAATCCTTTACCTTCGTGGGCTCCTTCTATAATACCGGGAATATCGGCCATCACAAATGAACGGTCGTCATAATAAGGGACAATCCCCAGGTTGGGCCTGAGGGTGGTAAAAGGATAATCAGCGATTTCGGGTTTGGCAGCCGAAAGCACGGAAAGAAGGGTGGATTTACCCGCATTCGGAAAACCGACCAGTCCGACGTCGGCCAGTATTTTTAGTTCAAGAATCTTCCAACATTCAATAAAAGGTTCACCGGGTTGTGCAAACCTGGGCGCCTGGTTTGTAGAGGTTTTAAAATGGTCATTTCCCAGGCCTCCACGGCCACCCGGTACAATAATATGCGTTTCGCCATGAGCAGTTACTTCGCATTCCACTTCGCCTGTTTCGGCATCGCGCACTACGGTTCCAAGTGGTACCTCTATAATCCGGTCTTCGCCATTGGCCCCGGTCGACAGAGCCTTGGATCCACTCTCGCCATCGCTGGCCAGTATATGCTTGGTATAGCGCAGGTGCAGCATGGTCCACAACTGCTGGTTCCCTTTAACTATGATATGTCCTCCTCTGCCTCCGTCGCCTCCGTCGGGGCCACCCCTCGGGTTGCCTTTGGTTCGCAGGTAATGGTGTGAACCTGCTCCCCCCTGGCCTGAGCGCAAATAGATTTTTACATAATCAACAAAACTGGAACTGGCCATTATTCGTATTTAAAATTTTAGTAGTAAACCGAGACTTAAACTCTACTTGAGTTAAAGTGCTATCTTTCAGCGGTATGAAATAGCTGTATCACTCGCACTTCTTTAAAACAATTGAAAATCAAATAAGTTGATTGCCAGGATTGTTTATCTTGATTTCTTCATCGCCGATGCAACAGTATCCGATAAGAGTGCGAAAATATCTTCGTTTGCACCAACAGCATTCACAACCACGTGTTTATTCTGTTTTTTGTACAATTCCATAACGGGTGCCGTTTTGGTATCATACTCTTCGAGGCGGTGGATAATGAGTTCCGTTGTAACATCATAAATACGGGCTTTTTCCGAACGACCGCGTTTGTCGAGGCGTTTTATGAGTTCGATGGTAGGAGCGGTAAGTTCGACAACATACGAAACGCCCATGCCCATGCGGCGCAGCAATCCGTCGAGGATATAGGACTGCAGTATGGTACGGGGAAAGCCTTTGAAAATGAATCCATTCACATGGTTGTGAATTTTCATTTCCCGTTCTATCAGGCGTATCACGATTTCATCCGAAACGAGGTCTCCTTTTTCGAGTGTTTCCTTCACTCTTTTCCCTAATTCGGTTTCGGCTTTAATTTCCTTACGAAGCAGTGAACCGGTAGAAATATAGTAGAGGTTGAATTTTTTCGCAAGCATATTTCCCTGGGTTCCTTTCCCTGCTCCCGGGGGACCCGACAGAACCAGGTTGAACCATTCTTTCTGGAGGGTAAGTTCAATGGCATGCGTAAGCTTGTCGAAAATCTCAGGAATAGGGCCGACACCCTTAATTGGTACATACAGATTCCGCTCTTCGTAGTAACCGATTACCGGTGAGGTTTTATTCTTATACTCAGTGAGCCTGAACTTAATGACTTCTTCGGTATCATCGGCACGGCCTGAGACTTTTCCGCGTTCAATAAGCCGGCGGGTCAGTTCTTCGTCGGGTACTTCGAGGCTCAGCATACAGGAGAGTGAAGTGTTGAGCTTGAGTAACAAGCCGTCGAGTATGTAGGCCTGGACCAAAGTACGTGGAAAACCATCAAAGAGTATTCCTTTTTTCTCCGAACTGGTGATGATTTTTTTCTCGATCAGTTCAACCATGATTTCGTCGGATACCAATCCTCCGCGGCTGATAAGATCCTTCACCTGCAATCCGAGGGCGGTACCTTCGGTAATTTCCTGCCGGAGCAGATCGCCTGTTGAAATATAGGCCAGGTTGTACTTCTCGATCAGCATTTGCGACTGAGTACCTTTTCCGGCTCCCGGAGGACCGAAGAGTGCTATATTAAGCATAAATTATTTGTTTTGGTCCGGATTCCGGTTCAGGGAAATTCCCGGTTTTAGATTGTTGCTATTTATACTGCGGAAAGATAATACTATTCAAAAAACTATCCTTCAACTATTTTGTAAATATCGCTCGAATTGCGTCCAAGCCCGTCGTAATCTAGTCCATACCCAACCACAAATTCGTTCGGTATACTGAAACACAAATAGTCGATAGGGAATCCTGCATGAAACGCATCCGGTTTTAACAGGCAAGTTGCTACCTTCACAGTTTCTGGTTCCATTTCGCCCAGTGTTTTCAGGAAATGGTCCAGGGTGAGACCTGTATCGACAATATCTTCAATTACAACAATGGTACGCCCCTTGACATTCCTGTCGAGACCAATAATCTGCTGCACCACGCCGGAACTTTGGGTTCCCTGGTACGACGACAGTTTAACAAAGGCGATCTCACAATCGATAGTCACTCCTTTAAGTAAATCGGAGGCAAAGATGAAAGCACCATTAAGGACTACAATAAAAAGAGGATTTTTACCATACAACTCGACGTTCAGGCGTGCGGAGAGCCCACGGACCTTTTCTTGAATTTCGTCGTTGCTAATGTATTTTGTGAAGTTCTTATCCTTCAGTGTCCAGGTAGCCGGCATGGCAGAAGCGTTTAGGGTTGTATGCCGGGCAAAATTACGGTTAAAGCACGAATTTTCAAGTAAAAAGATGAATTCTGGCTGATTTTTTTACCAGGCTGGCCCTATCGATGGCAAAGCTTAAAATATTGGCAGAACGAAATTTTAAGATTTTGCGTAATTTAGCCAAAAAATATCCTATGACTCCTGTGGTAAGTATAATAATGGGCAGCACAAGCGATCTCCCGGTTATGGAGGAAGCAGCAAAGGTGTTGAATGAATTACGCATTCCATTCGAAATGAGTGCTTTGTCGGCACATCGTACACCCGAAAAAGTGGAGGAATTTGCCAGGGGGGCGCATGGCAGGGGGATAAAGGTTATAATTGCCGGGGCAGGAATGGCCGCTCACCTGCCGGGTGTGATTGCAGCATTCACGGCGCTCCCGATTATAGGAGTACCGGTTAAATCATCGTTCGACGGGATGGATTCGTTGCTGGCCATAGTTCAGATGCCCCCTGGAATTCCCGTTGCCACCGTTGCTGTGAATGGTGCCCGGAACGCAGGCATACTCGCTGCCCAGATGCTCTCGCTTTCTGATTCCGTGCTATTCGACCGACTGGTAGCATTTAAGGAGGAACTTAAAAAGAAAATTATACAGGCCAACGAGGAACTTACCAAGGTGAAATACGAATTTAAAGTATAAACCTGGCTTTCCTGGTTAATAGTGGATAAGCTATATTTTGCAAGGAAGAATGCAGGTAGCATTGGCATGCTGGTAATTATGACCAGTTATGTACACGTCTTACTAGGTAATCCGATTGTAATAGAAGCTTGGCGGAATTCACTGCCTGCCAATGGCTCATTCTGGTAAGATCTTTCCTGACACACTATATAGTTAAATGTTTTTCCTGCGCATCAGCGTGATTCCATCTCGTATAGTCAGGAGAACGTTCTCGACACCATTGTGCTGCAACACGAAGTTATTGAAATTAATAATACCGGCTGATTCCCTGTCATTTTCCGCACCAGGCTCAACCACCCGGCCGTACCAGAGTGTATTGTCAGCCAGGATATAACCACCGGGAGATACTTTAGGGAAAACCAGGTTGAAATAATTGATGTAATTATCTTTATCTGCATCTATAAAGACCAGGTCGAAGGGCCCCGGCAGTTCATTTATTATATTAGAAGCTTCACCAATAATCATATCAATCTTCCCGGTTAATCCGGCCTCTTCAAAATAAGGTTTGGCAAAATCTTCCATTTCGGGATTGCAATCAATAGTATATAGTTTACCACCGGTTTGCAAACCCTGGGCCAGGCAAATGGCCGAATAGCCGGTAAAGGTCCCGATTTCGAGTATGGTAGTGGGTTTTACCAAATGACTGATCATCTGCAGGAAAGCACCCTGGAGGTGACCCGAGAGCATTTGCGGCACATGGGTCCTCAGGTGCGTGGCGCGCGAAAGCTTAGCCAGCACCGGCAACTCTGCGGAAGTATGATCGTAGGCATATTTTTCGATGCCCGGTTTTAACAGGCTTTCATCCGATTCAGTCATTATTTGCTTGGTTTCGGGTTAGTGAAAATTAATGTGCTGAGGCTGGAGGGATCGAATACTTCATTCGCCATGCTCATGAGGCCTTCGGCAGTAACGCCATCTATTTTTCGGTAAATTTCATCTACAGGCTCAACTTTCCCGTATACAAGCATACTCTTTCCCATACCCAGCATCTCGTTCTGATACGATTCGAGCGAGATGGCAAGTTGTCCTTTTAGTTGGCGTTGGGCCGTATGCAAGCCTACTTTGGTCAACCTGGAATCGCTAAGCTTTCGTAATTCCATGTGGATCAATTCAATGGCCCTCGGCATCAAAACATCGTCGGTTCCGCAATAAATACTGAATAAACCGGTATCCGAAAAGGCTTGGAAATTTGATTCAAGATTGTAGGCAATTCCGTGTTTTTCGCGCAAAGCAAGGTTGAGCCTCGAGTTCATGGCAGGCCCGCCGAGTATATTGTTGAGTAAAGCCATGGTTATACGGCGGTGGTCATGAGCGTTACAGGCAATATTTCCAATCACCACATGCGCCTGGTGCCTTGAATACCTGCGGGTGAGGTTAGCGGGCTCATATCCTGCGAAAGGCAGGCGTTCCAGGGGCGAGTTGCCAGGTAACATGCCTGAAAAATATTTTTCGGCCACTGCAATGGCCTGTTTAAACGAGATATTCGCTATGGAACTTACTACCATGCGCGACGGTAGGTAATTCGCATCCCGGAAGGAGAGAACTTCAGCACGGGAATAGCGTTTCAGTTTAGCCTGGGTCCCCAGTATATTGCGTCCCAGCGGATGGCTGCCAAAAACCAGTTCGTCAAATTCATCGTGGATCCACTCGGCGGGGTTATCCTTATAGGAGTTTATCTCATCCATTACCACCGCTTTTTCTTTTTCAATTTCCTTTTCCGGAAAAATGGAATGAAATACTATATCGGAAAGCAATTCGGCGGCCCGCTGGTAATATTTTCGTTGAATGGAAGCGTAAACGGAAGTGTCCTCCTTGGTAGTAAAGGCATTAAGGTCGGCCCCGACATTTTCGAGGCGGCTTAGCACCTGGTAATTGCTGCGCTTCCCGGTTCCTTTAAAGATGAGGTGTTCAATAAAATGAGCAAGTCCCTGCTGGTTCTCTTTTTCGTCGCGCGAGCCTGCCAGAATTACAACTCCCAGGTGTGCCAGGCTTCCCTTTTGTTGCCTGTGGACCAGGCGTATGCCATTGCTGAGTTCGTGGTACTGGTATTGCATGGGGTTTGGGGGTTAGGGATTAGGGTTTGGGGGAGAAAGGAGAATAAGGGAAAAGGCGGTACGGGAATATTATTAAAATCCAGAGATTACCTTTCTGACATACATCATGTTATGCAAATCCCACATTCCAAAACTCCTACTTTAGCTCCAGTTCGGCAGGGTATTTATCGTCAAAAAATACCCAGAAAAGAGGTTTATAACCCCTCAGTTCGCCTGATTCCGAAAATCGCTCGACCAGGGGACAGATGCCTGCAACTTTTTTGGTTATGGCAAGCGTCTTTTCATTCACGCTCCATTCTTCGAGGAAGCGTATTTTAGTGATGTCGCTAAGCCTGATTTCACTAACCATCACGGTATCAACCAGGTCGTAGGGCGGTGTCGTCCGTTCAACGCTGATAGTATCAACGCGCTTCATCATGCCTTTGATTTCGGCTGTAGTAAAGGGTTTGCAACTCAGGAAATCATAAGCTTTGACTTTGCCATCGGTGACCTGTTTGATTATGTCCTTCACCAGTTTCTCGCGGCTGCTGCCTTCGATGTTCTGAACCCACCAATCCATATCAGGTTCTGTATTATGGATCAGAACATCATACTGAATGCGTTTGGTTACTATATTTTTTCCGGCTTCTTCCCCATTGCGGCAGGAGGGTACCAATGCAATAACTGAAAGAAGAACTGATACTAAAATGATTTTATACATGGCTTGTCATTTGTTGCTGTAAAAGTATCAAATTTGCGGGTATAACGTCATTTTACCATGATTAGTATCAAGAAACCGACCCTGCTGCTGAACGAAGAAACCTGCAGAAAAAACTTAAGTACCATTGCAGCTAAGGCCAGGGAGGAAAAGGTGATTTTCAGGCCCCATTTCAAAACGCATCAATCGGCAGCCATAGGCGAATGGTACCGAAAGGAAGGTGTTTCTTCGATCACAGTTTCATCAGTCAGCATGGCTGGTTATTTTGCGCGGTACGGTTGGACAGATATCACCATAGCTTTCCCGGTAAACATCCTGGAGATTGAAGAGATTAACCAGTTGGCTTCTTGTATTAACCTTCACCTGCTTATAGAGTCGGATGAAACTGCGGCTTTCCTGGTAAATTGTTTATCAAGTGAATGCGGCTTTTTTATAAAAGTGGATACAGGCTATCATCGCAGTGGAGTTGACCCTTCAGATTCTGCGCTCATTAACAAAATACTGGCTCTGACTCATTCCTTAAAACTGCATTTCGAAGGATTCCTTACCCATAGCGGGCATGCGTATCATGCAGGAAACTTGCAGGAATTGATACAAATTCAACAAGTTGCAGCAAAAAACCTGCTGGACCTGAAAATGAAGTATCTGCCTTCCTTCCCCGGATTGATAGTTTCGACAGGCGACACGCCAACTTGCAGTCAACTGCCGACGGTAAAAGGGATAGATGAAATTCGCCCTGGAAATTTCGTGTTTTTCGACCTCATGCAGTTTGCACTAGGTTCGTGTACGTTGGAAGAGATAGCCGTTGCTTTGGTTTGCCCTGTTGTAGCTGTATATCAAAGCCGCCGGCAGGCAGTTATATATGGAGGAGCCGTTCACCTTTCGAAAGAACATACCATGCTTCACCCTTACCCGGATCCAATCTTTGGTATGGCAGTGTATTGGGATGGCGAAAACTGGGATACAGGCAGTATACTTGGGATGGTCAGCGGTTTATCGCAGGAGCACGGCATAATTTCACTTACCGGGGCAGGTTTTAACCTGAACCCGGGTGACCTGGTGGCTATAATACCAGTACATTCCTGCCTGACAGCAAACCTGCTGCGGAATTACTATAAGCTGAACGGAGAAAGGATTGAGACAATGAATTCATAGGTTCAGCTACCCTCTCACATAAAAGTTCACAGAATCTTATTAGCGATAGGTTATTCTTTATCCGCTTTTTTTGATTTTGGCTTACATTTATTGTTTGGCCTCATAACAACCCCGGAGTTTGTCCGCCCGTTGATAATCAGGCTGAGTGAATCTTCGAAGTGTACATGGCGTATGAGTTCATCCTCATATTCAGCCGGTAGGCTATCGAGGTAATCAACATCAAAAAAGCCATCTTTGATATAAGGGTGAATGGTGAATTTTAAACAGCGCCTACTTAAACTGGAAGCGGC
>JBAXXB010000183.1:0-9268 GCA_037128115.1 Bacteroidota bacterium | reverse complement strand
AGCGGTTTCGGAAAAGCCTGCGCCAATGCCTTTGCTGCCGACCATCACAGGTTGATACTCACCGGCCGCAGGATGGACAGGTTAAATGACGATGCAGCACTTCTTCGCGAAAAGTATGGCATAGAGGTGATGGTGTTAAATTTTGATGTCCGCGACCGTGATGCAGTGAAGCAGGCGATCGAAAGCATACCTGCCGGATGGCGTAACATCGATA
This sequence comes from Bacteroidota bacterium, assembly GCA_037128115.1. Classification (GTDB taxonomy): domain Bacteria; phylum Bacteroidota; class Bacteroidia; order Bacteroidales; family UBA4417; genus UBA4417. Next base: position 9,054 of record JBAXXB010000183.1, on the reverse strand, counting down.
TCCTGGTTAATAATGCCGGCCTGGCTGCCGGTAGCGATCCTATTCAGGACGGTAATATGGACGACTGGGAAGCCATGATCGACACCAATGTAAAAGGATTGCTCTTTGTTACAAAAAACGTTTACCCCCTGTTACTTCAAAGCAAATGCCCTCATATTGTTAATATAGGTTCCATTGCCGGGAAGGAAGTGTATGCCAAAGGCAATGTGTATTGTGCCACCAAGTTTGCCGTTGATGCGCTTACCCGTGGCATGCGTATCGATATGCTGAGCCATGGAATCAAGGTATCGCAGGTTGCCCCGGGAGCTGCCGAAACCGAGTTCTCCCTGGTCAGGTTTAAAGGCGACCAGGCTACGGCAGATAATGTGTATAAGGGATTTTCGCCCCTGCAGGCTGAAGATATTGCCGGTGCAGTTATTTGGATTACAGGCCTGCCGGCACATGTTAACATTAACGACCTTGTTATTATGCCAACAGCCCAGGCAAGCCCTGCATATTGGCATAAAGTACTCTGAGCCTGCCTTTCCCTGAACTTCCGGCCTCAGTATGCCCGTTTTTGGTTAATATTTGTATTGTTCATAAATTCTCTCAGGTAAATGAGATGTCATATGTACTAATATGATTATCTTTACGACCCATCGTAAACCTAAAGTCTTTTTATGCAAGATGTTACCCGCTTGTTTGACATTCTTCCCTATTATGCTGCATCCTATAAACCCAAGGATGATGTACTTGCCGGCAAGGAAAACGGCAAATGGGTAAAATACTCCATCGCTGATTATATCTCTCACGCGGATAACATAAGTTTCGGATTACTGAAGCTGGGAATCCAGCCAGGCGATAATGTTGCCACTATCTCAGGGAGCCGCCCGGAATGGAACCTGGTGGATATGGGAATACAGCAGGCAGGGGCGATACATGTCCCGATTTACCCGACTATCAGCGAAAGCGATTATAAATATATACTCGAACACGCGGGGGTCAAAGTCATCTTTGTTACCGGGCGCGAAATCTACCGCAAGATCGAACACCTGGTTGATGATCTCAAAGGCCTTGTCGCAGTATATGCATTCAGGGAAACTGAAGGCGTGAAACACCTGGACGAACTCATTGCCTTAGGCAAGGCGAATGCTGACCATGCCCGGGTGAATGAAATAAAGGACGGAATTAAGCCCGACGACCTGGCAACCATCATTTATACTTCAGGAACCACCGGTAATCCTAAAGGGGTGATGCTTACACACGACAATATCATCTCAAATTTCAAAGCCGTAAGGGATGTGCCTCCCGTAGGCGAAAACGGCAGGGCACTCAGCTACCTGCCTCTTTGCCATGTATATGAGCGAATGCTGGTATACCTCTACCAATACCTGGGGATTTCAGTATATTATGCCGAAAGCCCCGTTACGGTGGCCGATAACCTGCGGGAAATCAAGCCTGAAATTTTCTCTACCGTTCCCCGCCTGCTCGAAAAAGTGTACGATCGTATCATTGGTTCGGGTCGCAAACTTACGGGCATAAAGAAAGTGATCTTCTTCTGGGCTGTAAGTGTTGGAATGCGCTACGAACTGAACGGCGCCCGGGGACCGTATTATGCGCTGCGGTTAAAAGTAGCACGCAAGCTGGTCTTCAGTAAATGGCAGGAGGCCCTTGGCGGTAAACTGAAAGTAATTGTGAGCGGTGGTGCCGCTTTGCAACCGAGGCTGGCACATATATTCTGGGCTGCCGGAATCCCCGTACTCGAGGGATATGGACTAACCGAGACCTCGCCGGTGATTTCGGTCAATACATTCGAAAAGAATGGAGTGAAATTTGGCACCGTGGGCCCGGTTTTGAAAAATACGACCGTGAAGATCGCCCACGATCATGAAATACTATGCAAAGGCCCGGGCCTCATGCAGGGATACTATAAAGAACCCCTGCTTACCGCCGAAGCTATTGATGCCGAAGGCTGGTTCCACACAGGCGACCTGGGATGCATGGAACCGGAAGGACAACTTAAAATTACCGGGCGAAAAAAAGAAATCTTCAAAACCTCTTTCGGGAAATATGTCAGCCCCGAACTCATCGAGAACAGGCTGAAGGAATCGGCTTTTATTGATGCGTTGATGGTAGTGGGCGAAAACCAGAAATTTGCTGCCGCTATTATTGCCCCGGATTTTAATCACCTCAGGTCCTGGTGCGGGATCAAAGGCATACCCTATACCACTAATACGGAAATGGTTGCACTTGAGCGCATACAAAAGCGGATACACAAGGAAATTCATAAATTTAACAAGCATCTGGGTGCAGCCGAGCAGATCAAAGCCTTCGACCTCCTCGATACCGAATGGACGGTTGATTCGGGCGAACTCACCGCAACGCTCAAGCTTCGCAGGACTTTTATCAGTGAAAAATATAAAACCAATATTGATAAACTCTTTAACAGGCAGGACGATTAACCTGCTGCCCTGGAATAATGCCTTACTTCTGACTTTGTGAAGGACTGGATTATAATGACTTTGTATGCCCTGGCTGTGTGGTAAGCGTTAGTTTTTAATGAAATACCTGGATTCATTCAAACTAGACTATTTTACTTCATAAGTTATTGCTATAGAAATCTTTAACTAGTATGACCGATGGACGGACCTGCCCGAATTTTCGATCTGCTTCAGGTGATCAGGCTGCGGTTTAAAGCCGGTGAACCTGTGTTATATTGAAAGAAAAAATGGAGTCGTTATTAACAATCAGTTCGGGCACCATGAACAGATAAAAAAAATGGAAATGATCAGCGAACGGTGATCCCCGGAACCGGGTGAATTGTCTCCCACGTTTTAACTCAGGCGGAAATACATTATCGAAAAATACGCGGCTACCATCGATAAATTGTATGGGAAATACTGATTGGGAAGGTTGGATGAAAACCAGGGATTACAGCGCTCCCCTTGTCTTCCTGGGCTCTTTCTCAATATCAACCTATTCCTTTCGGTCTCTTCTTCCTTCGTCACTTCATCTCTTCGTCCCTTTGTCCCTTTATGTCTTCATCTTTTCGTCCCTTCGTCCCACTTTCTTTTGTCAATGCATTATCTTAAACACCAGTTCCCTAAGTAGTTCGCCCTGGTCGGCAGAATAATTTTCGATGCCTAAAGCACGAATGTTGCATTCGCGAATCCAGCCAATGATATCCTGAACCTTCCTGGCATTATAATTCCGGCAAGCATCGATATAATCAGGTTTGGTGAAGTTGGAGAGCTTGGCTTTGCTCAGTATGGAAGTTTCCGATTTATCAGGCAGGGAGTGAATAAGCAATACCTTGCTGAAAAAGGAGAACAACATGGGTATGGTTTTAAACAGCGGGTTCTCGTTCGGGTTAAGGGCAAAGTGATGCGCGATCTGGTTGGCCTTCAGCACATTTTTCTTGGCGAGCGCTTTCTGGAATTCGAAAATATTATAGTCTTTACTGATCCCTATATTTGACTCGATAAGTCCTTCCGTTATAGCCTTGTCCCTGGGGAGGTTGATATACAGCTTACCGAGTTCGTTATTGATCTTTTCCAGGTTATTGCCCAGGTACTCACTCAGCATGATTGCTGCTTTATCTGAGATGGAATACCCATTGCTCTTTACTTGTGCGGTTATCCATGCAGGTATTTCGTTTTCGTATTTTCTCTTCGATTCTACACTAACGGCTTGACCAGAGGAAAGGATTGCTTTCAGTAGTTTTGCCGGCGGAGCCTTGTATTTATGACAGATAACCAGCACTGTCGACTGTTGAGGATGGTTAATATACGAAAGCAGCAGGTTCAGGTTTTCTTCTTTCTTCAGTTCCATGTCCTGTGCCTCACGGAGAACCACAAGCTGCCTGCCTCCAACCATGGGGAATTGCTTGCTGTAATTTACGACCGTAGCAGCCGATGAGTCACGGCCATATAATACATACTGGTTGAATTCTTTTTCGGTTTCGTTCAGTACATGATCCGTGAGGTAGTCCGACAGCTCATCAATATAATAGGGCTCCTCGCCATAAAAAAGGTAGATGGAGGCAAACTCCCTTTTCTGGAAATCCTTGACTAACTGAAAATAGGTAGATGTCATTCTTCCTTTTAAAGTGTTAATATATTTTGTTCCGGATGGAATTTGCCGATTAACAACAGCCTCAATCCTGTTTTATAGTTGTCAGAATTTCAGGTGCTTAACGGTAACGCGTTTCTCTATAAGCTGTTTGAGCGACTCAATTCCTATGGTAACGTGGTTTTCCATATAATTTTCGGTCACAATTTTATCGCTCTGTTCAGTCTTGACCCCGCTGGAAATCATGGGCTGATCCGATACCAGCAGCAGTGCCCCGGTTGAAATATAGTTGGCAAATCCCACAATAAAGATGGTTGCCGTTTCAAGATCGATAGCCATAGCCCGGGTTGCCTGGAGGTACTGTTTGAATTCCTCGTCATGTTCCCAAACCCTTCGGTTGGTAGTATAAACTGTACCGGTATAGTAGTCGAGCCCCATATCGCGTATGGTTGTCGAAATGGCTTTTTGCAGGTTAAAAGCAGGAAGGGCCGGGATTTCGGGGGGAAAGTAGTCATCCGAAGTACCTTCACCCCTGATGGCAGCTATAGGCAGTATGTAATCGCCCAGTGCGTTTATATGTTTCAGCCCTCCGCATTTGCCAAGGAAAAGGCAGGCTTTCGGATTTATGGCGCTCAGCAGGTCCATTACAGTAGCCGCATTGGCACTACCCATACCAAACTTGATCATGGTGATGTTGCCGGCCGTTGCGCTGGGCATCGAACGATCCTTGCCCTTTATCTCGCAATTGTTGATGCGGGCAAAGGTATCCAGGTAAGCCCCGAAATTCACCAGTAATATATATTCTCCGAAATCTTCCATGGCTGTGCCGGTATAACGGGGCAACCAGTTTTCGACTATTTCTTTTTTTGTTTTCATCCGGTAGGCTTACGATAAATGAGTAGTGATGGCAAATTTAGATTTTTTAGCCATCTTTGCAGTGGTTTAGGATATGTTTTTTGAAAAATGTTGATAAAATGCAGCAGTTAAACTTTCCCCGTTTTGAATTCAAATTCCGCAACCTGGACAACAGGCAGGAAATATTTGATCCGGTTCGTCACAAATTCGTCACACTGACACCCGAAGAATGGGTACGCCAGCACCTCATTGCCTATCTTGTCAGTAATAAAGGCTACCCCTTATCGGTGATCGGGGTGGAAAAGCAACTCCTGATCAATAAACTGCCCAAGCGTTTCGACCTTGTTGTATTTGCCCGAAACGGGAACCCGTTTCTGCTCGTCGAGTGCAAGGCCCCCGGTGTAGGGATAACCGAAAAAACTTTTGACCAGGCAGCAAGGTATAATATGCTGCTGAAGGCCGGGTATTTCCTGATCACCAATGGCCTCGAACATTACAGCTGCCGTATAGATTATGTGCAGAAACAGTACATTTTTATCGAAGAAATCCCGGATTATGACGAGGCTACCGGGCTGAACAGCTGATCATTGGGCATAAAAAAAGCCGGAAAACCGGCTTTTAGTGAAAATATAACTTTTTACTGGCACTTTAAAACAGTCTTCATCTGGTAATTGGCCGAAGAAGCAAAGGTGCCGAAGGCAGATTTTTTATAGTTTGTGCAGGCATTTGCAGTGTCTTTCTTTCCTTCATAAGCCTTGGCGATTTCATAATAATAGCGGGCCATTTTCTCGTTGGTCTGTTCTTCCATAGCCATACCAGTATTTGCACTTTCAATGGCTTCGTCGTATTTCTTCAGGCTGTTGTTCGAGAAAGCCAGGTAATAATAGAGATCTTTATTCTTTACGCCATAAGTGAGTGCGCTGCTGAGTTTCGGAACTGCATCACCGTATGCTTTTTTCTGGAATGCAGCCAGCCCTTCCTGGAACAGACTCTGGCCGATTGCGTTTTTTGCCGCTTTAATAGTCACAGTATCATTTGCCTTGGTAGCCGATGTAATGGCAAGTTCCATGTTTTCCTGCATCTTTACGAGGTCGCCTTTCTTTTTAAATGCTTGTCCTTTAGTATACAAGGCCTTGCTGTATTCGGGTTCGAACTTCAGCACCTTGTCTAAAAAGAGCAGGGCAGAATCTGCCTTATCGGCTTTCAGCAGGGTATTTGCTTTAAAATAGTAAAGTGTAACCAACTGGTTTTCCGACTTTTCTTTGATATTTGCATCTGAGTAAGCAATTGCATATTCAAGACTTTTCTCAAATGCAGGCATGGCCAGGTCGAAATTCTTGGTATTCCTGAAATTGCTTCCCACATTAAACTGCCATACCGGTAATACCTTGGCAACCTTCATTTTAAGTGAATCGGCATCCTTGCCAACAGTGGTACACATTTTTAAAACATCCTGCATTTTTACAATTGCGCCTGCCATATCTGTTTTTGAGAGTTCGAGTGCAGCGTTAAAAGCATTGCCTGCATCTTCTTTGGATTGGGCATACAGGCGGTTCCCTGAAAAGGAGGTAATGATGGTTAAGGCAAAAGCCAGGATCAGAGTCTTCTTCATTGTTTTGTGTAGATTACGTTGTTAATTTCGGCTATCGATTCAACTGCAAATATACATAATTATGAATTTGTAGCAAATCTTCTTACCGCATGAAACACCAATAACTGTTCCAAATCAGACCGGAACTGAGTTTCAGCAATTGTTAAAATTTGCAAATTGTTTCTTATGCCTCTGTTTTGCCTGGTAACTGATGTATTTGCGACGGGTATTGAGTCTCTTCTGGCAGGTTAATTAGTCCAAACAAGGGCTTTTAGTATTCTAAGGGTTAACTTATACATTCAATTGCATGTTATGTTGAGCGGATACCCGTAAAGTGAATATAGTCAACTGTTGAGAAAATTATTTAAAAATGTAATACATTTGCACATATGCAGTATAACCGGGGCGTTTTAGTGTTTCAGGCTTCAGCCTGGGTTATCAGCAGGATCAGATAAACAGTAGATTAACCTTTTTTTGGTCTCCGGCTTGCTTTGTTCATCGAAATGCAGGTCGGGAAAAACCAGGAAATACAAATTACGAAATCCTTGGAATGTATTCTAAATCAGGTTGATCCTCAGTTTGATGCAACTCTGGGACATGCTTACAGGCTATCGACATTAATGTGCCGGGAAGGCTTTTCCTTTTTGGTAACTGATACTGCCTCGAAAAAGGTGATGAAACTATCGTCCTACAGGTTGAGTGAAACCGATATTAAGCTTGGGGATGCCGTTAAATGGCCGGAAAGCGGTAGCGATTATTTTGAACAATTAATAAAAACAGATTTCGCGCAACTAAGCTGCAGCAGGACTGATATTGCCATAGCTACTAACAGGATCACAGTGGCACCTCATGATTTTATTGAACAGGGGGCCATCTCCGATATTATGTCGGCAGCATTTTCCTATACCTCAGAGGAGGAAATCCTGACAGATCCGGTTTCCGGATCCGGGCCGGTTGTGGCTATGTTGGCACCACGCTATATTTCATCATTATGTGCAGCTTTGTTTCCCGGTGTTTCATTGCATAGTGCGGCGGCTGTTTTTGTTAAAGCTGCCTTGCTTCAGCATTCACAACTTAGCAGCAGGCAGGTTTTTGTAAATGTTTACCGGGAGCATTTTGAAATTGCGCTCATACAGGGAGCGCGTCTGCTTTTCCTGAATGCCTTCAGGTATTCATCTTCTTCGGATGTGCTGTATTACGTGATATTCGTACTCGAACAGCTGGGCTTTGTTCCCTCGGAAGAGAATCTCATCCTGATGGGTGAAGTTTCCGAAAATTCAGTCATATACCAACAATTGAAAATGTATTGCGCTTCCATTCAATACGTTACACCTCCTGACGGGATAGAACTCGGAAATTCATTTTCGGGAATACCTGTCCATACTTATTTTACACTTTTAAATGTTTCCCTATGCGAATAATCAGCGGAAGTCATAAAGGGAGGATGCTTCGTCCACCCCTGGGTTTACCGGTAAGGCCGACAACCGACATGGCAAAGGAAAGCCTGTTTAATATCCTCAATAATCATGTGGACTTTGAATCCATCAGGGTGCTGGACCTTTTTGCCGGGACCGGGAATATATCGTTGGAATTTGCTTCCAGAGGTGCGACTTCAGTATTGAGCGTTGACCTGAGCAGCCGTTGTATAGAATTTATTTCAAAAATGGCTGATGAATTAAATTTTGATAATTTATCAGCCGTACAGGCCAATGTCTTTATATACCTTGCACGGCAGGCAGGCAGCTACGATGTTATTTTTGCGGACCCGCCTTACGACCTCAAAGACCGTGAAAAAGTGCCGGGCCTTATCTTTGAACATAATTGGCTGGCCGAAGATGGCTGGTTTGTCATGGAGCATGATAAACACCTCAGCTTTAAGTCGCACCCTTTTTTTGCAGAGGAACGCCGTTATGGAAGGATACATTTTACATTCTTCACGAAACCCTTGCCTGAAGAGGCTGAAAATCAGGATTAAATCGTGATTTGTTGAGGTATAAACTGGTCGATATTACCACCATGCTTGTGTACTTCACGCACAATGGATGATGTAACCATCACATATTCAGGAAGAGTGAGCAAGAACACGGTTTCTATGTCAGGAACAAGTTTCAGGTTTACCTGTGCTACGCTCCGTTCAAACTCAAAATCGGCTGAAGTGCGTAGCCCCCTGATAATATAATCAGCCCCCATTTTTTGGCAAAAATCGACTGTCAGCCCGTAATAGCTTTCGACACTCACTTCGGGTAGATCGCTGAAAGTTTCACTTAACCATTCCAGTCTTTTTTCTACCGGGAAATACCCGGTCTTATCAGCGTTCACTCCAATGGCAACAATAATCCTGTCGAACAGAGGCAGTGCGCGCCTTACGATGGATTCGTGGCCAAGAGTGATGGGGTCAAATGAGCCTGGAAAAACTGCTGTTTTCATGCAAGTGTTTTGTGCAAAGGTAGAAACAAAATCCAAAAAACAGGCTCTTGTTCAGGCTTGGCTTGGGAGAGTAACTACTTAATTTTTAAATATCCATCCAGCAACTTCCTGAGCGAGGCATAGGTAAGGTT
>JBAXXB010000182.1:0-9269 GCA_037128115.1 Bacteroidota bacterium | reverse complement strand
CTTGTGTTTATATAACATGGCATGTTTAGCCGTGTACATGCAGCAAATCTTGGAACAATATTCTATGCCCTTGGCCGGGTCGCGTGAACCTGCGCAGGCAACGAAAACGATCTTCTTGGGAACCTGACCGTCGGAAGGCCTGCGGATTTCACCCTGGGTAGGTCCCGAGGCCGAGGCCAGGCGTTCGAACTGCAACCCGTCGATTACGTCTTTGTATTTGCCATAGCCGTATTCGGGGAAATAGTCAGATTGCAATACGTCAAAACCGGTTGCCATGACAATTGCACCGACTTCAACCTCCACGATTTCATCTTCCTGGTCGAAACGTATGACCTTGGTAGGACAAACGATTTCGCAGACTTTGCATTTCCCTTTGATGTAGTATGTACAATTTTCCCTGTCGATAACCGGCTTGTTGGGAACAGCCTGTGGGAAAGGCACATAAATGGCTGGCCTGAATCCCAGACCGCGTTCAAATTCGTTGGGTATCTTTTTCTGGGGGCATTTTGTAGTACAGAGTCCGCAGCCCGTACACAGATGTTCATCGAGGCTTTTTGATTTCTTGCGGATCTTTACTTTGAAATTGCCGATGAATCCGTCAACACTTTCCACCTCGGAATAGGTATGAAGAGTGATTTTCGGATGTTGAGCCACCTCCACCATGCGCGGGGTAAGAATACACTGCGAGCAGTCGAGGGTGGGGAAAGTTTCGGATAACTGCGACATATGACCACCTATCGAGGGCAGTTTTTCGACCATGATCACCTTATGCCCGCAGTTGGCTATATCGAGTGCAGCCTGGATCCCGGCAATTCCGCCACCAATAACGAGAGCCGTTTTGGTAACCGGAACTTTAATCGAGTTCAGGGCCTTATTCTTTTTTACTTTTTCGACCATCACCCTGACCAGGTCCTGGGCTTTCTCGGTAGTCAGATCATCTTTCGGGTGCACCCATGAGCAATGTTCCCGAATGTTCGACATTTCACAGAGGAAAGGGTTCAGCCCTGCTTCGGCGCAGGCTTTCCTGAAGGTAGGCTCATGCATACGAGGCGAGCAGGCAGCAACTACCACTCCATCCAGTTTGTGTTCTTTAATGGCCTCTTTTAGCAAAGTCTGGCCGGGGTCGGAACACATATACTTATAATCGGTGCTGAATTCAACGCCTTTCAGTTCACCGGTAATCTTGGCAACTTTTTCACAATTTACTGTGGCTGAAATATTTTCACCGCAGTGACAAACAAATACACCTATCCTCGACATGGTTAAGCCTCCGTTTTTTGAGTGTTAGCAACTTTCTGAGGTACTTCTGCCACTGCAGCCACTTTAACCGGTTTTTCCGGCAGGTTCACTTCGGTCATATGACGGTTCAAACCCAGTGTCTTTGCATCAAGTCCGACGGCCAGGCCCAGCACCTGGGAAATGTACAATACCGGGATGTCAATTTTCTTGTCCAGGTATTTATTGATCTCCGGCCTGCGCATATCCAGGTTCGAATGGCACATGGGGCAAGCTACCACCACCACTTCAGCTTCTCGGTCCACGGCATCTTTCATGATCTCACCGGAGAGTCGTGCAACAGTATCCGTCCGTGATACCGACATCCCGGCACCGCAGCATTCAGTCTTGAAAGCCCAGTCGATAGCATTTCCGCCAGCCTTTTTTACCAATACATCCATACTCTGGGGGTCTTCGACCCTGTCGAATTTCAGCACTGAATGAGGCCTTACCAACAGGCAGCCATAATAACAGGCTGACTTATAGTCAAAGGGTTTCACCACTTTTTCTTCAAGCCGGTCGGCTATATATTTATCGATAAACTGGATAATATTGAGAATCTGGGTGGTGCCTTCGTATTTGAGGTCGATGATGGAGGAAACTTTGGCGCATAATGCCTTGTCTTCGGCCAGTTCGTGACGCGTAACCGACAAGCGGTTATAGCATGCAGCGCAGGGGACGACGATGTCAACCAGTCCTTCCTTTTCGGCCAGGGCCATGATGCGTGCGGGAAGGCTGAGCGAAAGCTCCTTGTTCATATTGTGAGCAGCCGTAGCACCGCAGCAATTCCAGTCAGGAATTTCAACCAGTTCAATATCAAATACTTTGGCCAGGGCCGAAACAGATTCCTGGTATTCGCGGGCACCTCCTTTCATGGAGCAACCGGGATAAAATCCTATTTTCATAGTTTTCCCTCCTTATTATTCTGTGTCCTGCCGAAAATGGCAGCTATTTTATTCCTGCCCTTAATAACCTCAGGAACAGGGTTTAACTTTCCTTTAATGAACATCTTGGGAGCCACAGCCACGTCCTGCATCAAGGCCCATGTCCTCATTTTATAATCCACTATGAGTCCCATTTCATACAGGCGGCCTGTGTAATTAATGGAATCGAGGAAAGATTTATGAAATGAAATTATCTTATTGGCCTGTGGATTGGTCTTCTTAGCCCTGAGCGACTTCTGCCTCATATTGTCCATAAGAGCTGGAATATTAATCTCCATAGGGCAGCGGGTGAGGCACATTTCGCAACTTATACACAGCCATATCGACATGGATTTCAATAACTTATCGTAATTATTGGGCTCATCCGTCTGTAGCATACGCATCACCAGGCTTGGAGGATAATCCATTTCTGTCGCTACAGGGCAACCAGCCGAGCATTTACCGCACTGGTAGCATTTGTTTATGATAACACCGGTATCCTTCTGCATCTCACCGCTGAGGGACAAAGGGTGATTATTTTCGTGTGAAGCGGACATAGGGCTATTTTACACTAGGGTTAAACATATTTTAATCTTAAATCAAGCTCTCCCGGGAAACATTCAACTCATTATTTCCTTTCATGCAGGGTTTGTATCCAACAATTGAAATGGCATTTTAAAACCTGAATTATTTAAAATAATAGCAATAGTTCTAGGCTTGCTTGTTATTCAATTAACAGGCAAAGTTAAATTAATCAGTATTCCGAATATGAGATTTTGTAATTTATAATGCTTTTAAATAGACGTATATAAGTATATCTATTTAAAATAATAACCCATACATTATCTGGATGTTACGATATTCTCGATTGAAAATAACCTCAAAAGGCAGCTTTTTTCGCTATAAGAAAGGCTTTCCATTTTAGTAAAAGCTGATGCTTGCGCTGTATTCGGAGACAGCATTATACCCTATAGATGGCCGGCCATTTAGCATTTGGTTAAGCCGTTGATTTGTATGAAATACAAGGTAAACACTAAAATGTCACAGTTTAAATCAAAATGTGGTGATACAACATCGGTCATAACATTATATGTAGGATAGTCCTTCCCTTGAAAACGCAGGCAGGCAGGTCCATTTGGCCTAACTTACTATTCTAACGATAAGATTATCAATTAATTATTCGCATTATCAAAGGCAAGAAGAACCAGGAGAAAAGTGTTATCACAATAATACTGATCAGGTTCATTACAAATCCAGCCTTGAGCATGTCTTTCAGCCTGATAAGACCACTGCCGAATACAATGGCATTGGGCGGTGTGCCAATTGGCATCATAGATGCAGCACTCGCGGCCAGTGTCATGGGCAGTCCCAGTAAAAGTGGGTCGAGATGAAGTGCATCCGCCAATGCGGCCAATACAGGTGCCATCATGATAACCTGGGCCGTATTGCTCATCAGTTCACTCAGGAAAATCGAAATTACGACTATCACCAACACCAGAGTAAAACCGCCACTATGGCTGAAACCAGCCAGCCAGTTCCCAACCTGGACCATGACGCCGGTCTTTTCGAGTGAGTTGGCTAAGGCAATACCTCCGCCAAACAAAAGCAATATGCCCCAGGCCATCTTCGATGTATCCTTCCATTCGAGCAGGCGTTTAGCCTTATTTTCATCTTTTACACCACTTGGTATGGCAAATAAAGCCAATGCGCCCAGTATAGCGATCATATTGTCATCAAAACGCAACCAATGAAGTTCATTAATGAAGTCCTTGGTAATCCATAACAGGGCGGTACTGACAAAAACAGTGAGAACCCTTTTTTCGGCTACCGACAATTTACCCAAGGCACTCAGTTCCTTTTGCATTAATAATGCCGCTTCTTTACTGCTTTTTATACGGTTCGGGAACAGCCACTTGGTGAGGACAAAATACAACGCAGCCAGTAAAACGATAACCAGGGGAGTACATAGCATCATCCAGTCAAGGAACTGTACGGTATAGCCGTATTTCTTTTCGATATAACCTATAAATGCCACGTTTGGTGGTGTCCCGATTATGGTACCCATACCGCCTATGTTGCTTGCGTAGGCAATAACCAGCATCAATACCAGGGAAAAGTTAATCATGCCGGGGCCCGGCTTTTCGCGCTCCTTCATCACGGCAATAACGCTGAGTGCGATGGGAAACATCATCATGGTAGTAGCCGTATTGCTGAGCCACATACTAAGAAAACCGGTGGCAATTATAAACCCAAGAATGATCCTGTCGCCGCTTGTTCCGGTAAGTTTAACAATCTGCAGGGCAATTCTTTTATGCAGGTTCCATTTTTGTATGGCCAGGCCTATCATAAAACCTCCCATAAAGAGGAAGATCACCGGGTTGCTGTATGCTTTAGCCGTCTCCTCTATGGAAGTTACCTGGAGCAGCGGCAGCAAAACCAGGGGCAACAAAGCCACGGCAGCCATGGGCAAAGCCTCGCTTATCCACCAGGTGATCATGAGTACAGCAACGGAAACGGATTTGCAGGCTTCCGGTTTCAGTGCAAACGGGTTGAAAACGAATGCCGAAAGAGCCAGAATAATACCCAGTGAAAATGAAAGCCCGTATTGGTTTTTCTTTATCCAGTCAATCATAGGTAGGATCTCCTTATGTGCTTGAAAATAACTAATTGATTGAATTTGTATAATTTACAGATCAAAACCTACCAGAACTAACGCTTATCAGGTTAGTTGATATGTGTAAATTTCCATGGCCCAGGATCTGAAATTCGAAATTCTATAGCCATATTTATAGCTAATGTATTAAATCCCCCAAAATTGATAGCATTACCAGGCTGTTTTTTTTTAAACTCAAAAACGCAAAGATTAAAATAGCACGGTATCGGCAATTCAGAATGCAAAGTATTTTTTGTATTTAACTAATATTGAGATAATTGAAGATAGCAGAACTTTTGCAATTATAGTGAGATTTGTATGCCTAAATGTGCCAGGTCAGCCTTGTTTATACTGAAGAAAGATGCTGGTAAAAATGAGTAAAGAACCTGTGTCCGACTCTTTTTCTGAAGAATCCAAAAAAAACAAGAGGTTAGCCTTTGAACACAGGCAAGAAAAAGCCCGTTATAATTTTAACGGGCTCTCGCTGTTCTCGGACAAGAAAAGTATTCAGGTATAACAATTAATATGGCTGAGAAGTTTTAATGCCAGCCTTTTAGCAGAGACAGAATGCAGGAAACAGGAATAAATTACCTGCTCTCGGTGGTTCCGTCCGCATGGCGTGCAAACCGGCCGGCAGTTATTTCGTTAACAGGATCCGGGCGGTCCCAGGGCCATCCGCCAAACTCTGTTTTCCGGAAATCAGCGAATGCATCACGCACTTCCTGCTCCGTGGTCATTACAAAGGGCCCGTATTGAGCCACGGCTTCACGAATGGGTTTTCCTTCCAGCAGGAGTAAAAAGCTTTCTTTATCTCCATTGGTTAATGAAATCTCTTCATTCCCGCTCAATTTCACCCTGTTCGAAGATGGAATCGCTTCATCCTGAATTTTTATTACACCTGCTCCCTCATAGAAATAAAGGTTTCTTACCAGGGTATCAGATACAGAGGGTAGTGTAATAGCGGCTCCAGGCTTCATGTGGAATAGAAATATGCCAACATGATTCTGTTTGTCGTTTGCCCAGGAAGCCGGGCAGGGTTCAAGGCCGGATCTTCCTTGAATGCTGCCGGAAATCAATTTCACAGTGCTATTACCCCCCCGATTGCCTTCTATACGGATTTCAGGAATATCTTCTGACCACAGCATTTTATAAGCCGGTTCCGTAAACTTGTCTTTTGCCGGCAGGTTCAACCAAATCTGGAAAAGTTCCGCCGGGTTGCCCTGGTCCTGGTTGATCAGCGGAAACATTTCGGCATGCTGGCACCCGCTCCCGGTAGTAAGCCATTGCACATCTCCATTTCCATAACGCCCTTTTGATCCTTTTGAATCAAAATGATCCACCAGGCCTTTCAGAATGATTGTAACCGTTTCAAATCCCCTGTGAGGATGCACGGGAAACCCCGGCACCGTTTCGCCGTGGTACATGCTGAAGCCATCTTTGCCGGAGAAATCGCTTCCTATATTTCTGCCCGAAAGGGACTCCGCTATCCCCTGCTCTTTGTTCCCTTCAGGATAATTATCCTTATGATGTGCACAAAAGAGGAAAGGGCTTTCCATTTCCCACTGAAAACCTATTTTCTGAATTTTCAGTATTTGTTTGCTGGCCATATTGATTATGTGTTATTTAGCTTCTGATTTTATCCAACAACCTGTTTAATTCATCTACTTCTTCGGCTGTCAGCTTTCCCAGAAGCATATCTACTTTCTTGTCGCATTGCAGCATGTTACTGATCAGGGCAAGGCCTTTTTCTGTTATGTCAATTTCTTTCAGGCGTCGATCAATTGAATTTTCCTTTCGTTCCACCAGGCCCTTTTCGAGTAAATTGTCGATAATCCGGCTGACATCCGAGCTTTTATCGAGCATACGCTCTTTTAAAAAGTTAATGGATATAGGTCCTTCCGACCGGCAACCTCTCAGTACCCGAAGTACGTTGTATTGAGGTTCAGAAATGCCGTGTTCCTTTAAGGATTGCCTGAGCTGATAGCTTAACTGATTGACAGTATATGTCAGATTTATGATACCCTTATGGTATTCGTTCCGAAATCGACCCTTTATTTCATCCTCAATTTTCATCGGTCTATTTCTTTAAAAGTTCAGGATTCCTCAGGAACCCGACAACCCACACCAGCACTAGGATAACGGAAGGCAGAACAATACTCATGCCGCCTGTCATATGTATGATGATGGCTCCTCCCATATAAGAACTTAATAACAATGTGCCGTACAAATTTGTTCTGGGAAAAAGGAAAAGAAGGGCTGAAGCAATCTCCCCTATGGCAATAATAACTCGCCAGTTAGCCAGGTGCATAGCATCCATCTGCCCCGGGTTGATAAACAATTTACCGGCTGCACTGTAGAAAAAAAGCAGTGTAAACAAGCCTGAGATAACCCATGCTATAATGCTGCTTGTTGTGGAAATTTTAACTGTAGTCATTTTTTTGTTTTTAGATGAATAATTATAATTGAACTTTGGTTACTTTTCTATTAAACGATTGCCGCGATTTCGTCGAATTGGCGGCGGGGACGGCGGGGATACAATTGCTGGGTTTCGTCGAAATGGCCAAGTACGATGCTCATGACCACGGATTCACTCTCTTTTAATCCAAAGGCCTTGTGTATACCGTCAAAATCGATTCCACTCATGGCGTGGGAATCAACACCAAATTCTTTAGCCGCAATCATGATCGACATGGCCAATAAGCCGGCATTGCTCTCGGCAAATTTAATCCTGCGCTCTTCGCTGGTTCCATAAAGAAAAGCGGCTGCCGATTTGGCACCATTCACCATGGCCAGGTTACCACCTACACTTATAAGCATTTCAGCCCATACCGGGTTTGAATCGGCGTATCCATCTTTGTCTCCTACAATAATCAGTGTTGCCGGAGCTTCCAGAACTTTTGGCTGCTTGTTTGAGAGTTCATAAAGCGTCTGCTTGCTGGCAGGTGTTTTCACCACAATGATGCGCCAGGGCTGAAGGTTGAATGCTGAAGGTGCCAGAACCGCCTGGTTAATTATGTCCTTTACTAACGAATCACTCACTTGTTTGTTTTTGTCGAAAAAGTGAACAGAACGTCTTTCGTTGAAAATAGTTTTTGCTTCCATTAATACTTTAGATTTTGATTTAGAATTGAGCTGCAAATGTATGGAATAACATTATATGTTGCAACATATATTTTACAATTATAATCATTTATTCACATGTTTCTGATATTTAAACAGATATAGCATCTTTAAAAGATCATACCTAGCAACTTTTACTTTCGGTAGTGTGAATTTATCACTAAATCCCCTAACCTTCTGGTCGTGATTGAGCCCGTTTCTGTATTTATTAATACAAAATCGGGTATTAGCCTGCTACTATTTATTACAACATTATTGCCAAAACACGAAAAAGGCCAGCCCTTTTTGAGAGCCGGCCTTTCACAGGTATAATCCTTTCCTATTTATTGATTACAATCTTCCTCACAATCTGCTGTGTGGCTGATCGTAGAACCAGGCTATAAATCCCGGCCGACAAATCATGAAGATCAAAATATTGCTTGAACGTCCCGTTCACTTCCAGTTTACCGGCAGTAAACACACAGGCACCCAAGGCATTCAGCACCTGCATATCATATATGGTTGAAACCGGTGATGTAACCGATAACCAGAATGAACCTGTACCAGGATTTGGATACAGTTTAACCTGCTCTATATCCAGACTGGCAATGTCCGTATGCAATATAATTATGCTGTTCGAAACATCCGAACTGCAACCGTTCAAAGTCACAATCACTGTATACGTGCCATCCTGCAGAATAGTATGGCTTTGCGAAGTAGCACCAGGAATGAGGTAACCATCGCGATACCATTGGTTACCTGTGGCTGCATTACTATTTAGAATGTTAACGTTTTGAGTGATGGTAGGAGTAGCTGGTTTGGAATTTACTGTAATTGCTATGGTCGAGGCTATTCCAGGTCCACAATTATTTACCCCATTAACAGTGATGTTGCCTGAAGTGGCCGACATTCCGAAATCAACCGAAATATTGTTGGTAGTACCACCCGAAACTATAGTGGCGCCTGCTGGCACTGTCCAGCTGTAGCTGGTTGCTCCTGTAACAGCAGAAAGGCTATATACAATACCCGCCGATCCCTGGCATACTGTATTTGTTCCGTTCACAGTTCCTGCCGAAGAAGGAAGTGTATTTACCGTGACTGGCAAAACTGCCGAGGATGGGCCGTCGCCGCAAGCATTCAGGGCATGTACCGAAATACCACCCGAAGTAGCCGACTGGCTGTAATTAAGCGTGATAGAATTAGTGCCAACTCCGCCGGCTATGGTAGTTCCGGCAGGAACAGTCCAAACATAGGATGTTGCATTGCTGACAGTTGCTACCGAATATGCTACACTGGATGTACCTGCACAAACTGTTGAA
>JBAXXB010000181.1:0-9279 GCA_037128115.1 Bacteroidota bacterium | reverse complement strand
GTAACCGGAAAACTTTTTTGCAGGCTATTCCTCGTTTAGCGCAGTGCAAACAAAAGCCCAAAATTCAATGAATAACCATAAGGCCTGTAAATCAGGAGGGTGTTCATCCCGGCGCTTAAAGATAAGGCTACTTCGGGGGTTTGAAATTTCACACCGGCAATAAAAGCCTGGGCAAACATGCGGTTTATATCAAACTCCATTGAAAAAAAAGGACTGAGACCAGGTCGGGGGTTCAGGTAATTGAGAGACAGTGGGATACGGTAAAAATTTTTGCCATCATCAACACCAGGAACACAGGAAAACCCTATTCCCAGGTAAAAGTTTTCGAGCCGCTGCGCCTGTTGAACCAGGACATTGAAACTGTAAACCGGGTACATTTTCCCCTTAGTACTGGAATCAGGTGAAAACAGATCATTGCTAAAATAAGCCTGCGAACCGGCACAGATACCCAACAATAATTTACGTGGTATTTTCTTATCGTAAATGATGCATTTTTCGGATGTACAGGTCAGGTTGTGGTATTTTTTGGCTATTGTGATAAGGTTTTCCTGCCCGGGTTCATTTAATTTTGAAATATCGGCTTTAATGGCGGGGCAATCCGAGGTTAAATAATTCAGAATACCGGTATACTGCTTTTCCTGGTAAAATACCTGTACCCCGCCGGCTTCTTTTACACCCTCATCGTACTTTAATTCCTGCAAGCTAACTGAGTCCTTTGAAGCATAGTAATGTGGTACGAAGTTACGGTCCTGGTAATAGAAAATATTGAGTCTCCCCTTTATTAAATATTCCATGAAAAGTTCGGTTTGTTTCTGCCCCAATATGATTTTTTCGGAAACATAATACTTGCCATCCATAAAACGGTATCCGTAGATCCTACCAGGGTAATAACGAACGACAGAATTTGAATTTACCTGCCTGAAATCGCAATATTCCGAATTCTGGAAATAATCCTTGTTATCGATTTTACCGAAAAGCGTATCTGATTCTGAAACAAGAATATACCCATCCCGGAAATTTGTTTGTGCTTTAATTCCCTGTAACAGCAAAAAGGAAAATATGAAAAATGTTATATATTTCTTCATTACACTACGATTGATGAGCCATTAGATTTGATCGCAAAAGGATTTCACCGGTTTGCCCTGACAAATGTAAATACTTTCCTGACATGGCATATATAAAACCCTGAGAGTTGAAACAGGAAAGGTTAAACATCTTTCCCGCTGCCGCGGATTTGTAATCCGCATCGTACAACGAGAATCAATCTGTATTTACCGGGATCACAAATCCACACCATTTGAATAGGGCATTATAGTCGAAGCCGGAGCCCGGCAAAACACATCCTACTGTCTTTCCTTGCATATACTGAATACTTGTTTAATTTAGAGGCGTTAAAGTCAGCCTATGCCTTTCAGAGATATACTGTATAACCCGGTTTCGGGTAAAGCCAATAACCTGGTGCTTTTACTGGCTGCCCTGGTCCCGGCAATAGTATTTTTCCCCTTCCCGGCCTGCGTGTTTTCCAATGGAATCGACCCTCCCCTGGCCTGGGTGTTCAATTATCTGGTCAGCCATGCACCTTCCCTGGGCCGGGATATTATCTTCCCGCACGGCCCCCTGGCATTCCTGATGTATCCCTTGCCGATGGGATCAAACTTAGGAATAGCGATACTGTCCACCTGGCATTACGCGTTTTCCTTGCCTACAATCTGTTGAAACTTGCCACCCGCAAGTCATTATCCTATATGGCATTTGCGATTCTCTCATCCTTCGTGCTGCTGGCACTGAATGACATTTTACTCACTTTGGTGCAGATCATACTGCTTTGTTACCTGAATTTCTTCGAACGCCGTAATACCTGGTGGCTGATCCCTGCCCTGGTATTCACCGCATTCGCTCTCTATATCAAGGCTTTTGCAGGCATTGTGAGCCTGGTTATTACAGCCTCCTTTGCAGGGATCATGATCTACCGCACAATTATCGGGCTTGAAAGTCGCTACCGCCTGCTGATGTTCCTGATAGTTCCTTTCGTGTCAGTACTCATCTGGTTCGGGCTATGTGGCGATTTGCACGGCCTGACTGCCTATTTCAAAGGAATGTTGGAACTGGCGGCCGATAATTCGGCGGCAGTGGCAGTTTACCCGCTTAATAACTGGTGGGTGACAGGCACGGCTTTAGCCTGTGGACTGGCTTTACTGCTTATCAACCTTAAAGTCCAAAGCTTGCTTAGGTTCACCGTGCTTGCAGGGACTGCACTTTTCGCTATATGGAAATACGGTATGGCGCGTGAAGACTACCTGCACACTTCCATGATGTTTGTTTTTATACTATTTACCATCCTGGTATTCCAAATATTAGCTGGTAGTTTCAAAATCCCGAACCTGATACTTTCAGTCCTTGTCGTAGTTTTATTTTATATAAGCCTGCAAAAGTCATATTATTTTGAACCTTTTCAAATCCAGGTGAATGGAGCTCAAAACCTATTCATCAAATCCCTTAACCGGCATTATGTTTCCGACACTTCAAATATCTCATCCGAGAAGTCAATTTCGCGCAATAAGCTGGATAAAAGGATACTCGACATGATCGGCAAACAAACAGTGGATATTTATCCCTGGGATTATTCCTATATAGCCGCCAACCGCCTGAACTGGCTTCCCAGGCCGGTTATACAGAGCTATGCCAGCTACACCCGCGAACTGGACGATAAAAATGCAATTCATTTCGAAAGTGGCCAGGCTCCTGTTTTTATCATCTGGGAACTGCGTAAGATAACTCATGATATCCATGGTGGCACCATCGAAAGCATAGATGGGCGCTACCTGCTGAACGATGAACCTGATGCCTTGCTGACTATGTTTACCCATTATGAACTGGTGGCAACCCAGGCAGGGGAATTCCCGGCACTTATCTACCGGAAAAGGACGGCATACCTTCAGCACGAAGCAAAAGTCATAGGCCATGCCAGGGCCGGCTGGGATACCTGGATTGACGTGCCGGATTCTACCACGGGCATATTGCGTGCCTCAGCCGACATGCAAAGAAGCATTGCCGGTTCACTGAAGAGTTTTTTTTACAAGGACGAAGCCACCTATGTATACTACCAACTCTCTAACGGGGACATCCGCACATACCGCATCGTCCCCAAAACAGCGTCCTATGGTTTATGGATCAATCCGCAGATCGTAAATCCTGAAAGAGGAAAAGTGGAGCCCCTGGTAAAGAAAATTATGTTCCGTTCTTCCAACCCGGCCATGATGAAGGATGAGATCGGTATTAAATGGGAACAACTCAGTTTTTCTCCATCTGCTCACCAACCTGGCATCGCAAGCCCGAATGTTGATCCAGTATACCCCTTTTTCGGAATCCGCAAGGATTCCTCTCAGAAGGAGGTTTTAACGAGCTTGAACGACTTGGAAAGCAATGCCAAATACTGGTCGACGGCTGATGAATCGAAACTACTCAAATCAGGGAGTAAACGTTTCATGCTATTATCCTCAGGCGATTATTCCGTTTCATTCGAATACCCGCTCGATTCAATCGCTGGCAGGAACCTGGAAGCAGACAAAATTATTCGTACCGGAGCCTGGGTCAAAGGCAGGGCCGATTCAAAGGCCGTGTATGTGATTTCGATTGAAAAGGAAGGCAAATCATGCGAATGGAAAGCTGTAGACATACAAAACTTTTTGTTCGATAGCCAAAGCATGAATTTTGTGACTAATTATACTTTACTGGATAAGGAACTAAAAGGCAAAAAGGGACTGATGCTTAAAGTGTATGCGTGGAATACCGGGGAATACCCCATAATGATAGGTGACTTTTCGGTACGGGTCGAAACACATTAGAGGTAATGGGTTTACACTGACCTCCTACCCTGCCGTATCTATATTATTCCACTGTCCTGCCTGTTACTGCAGCTGGCAGAAATAAACCGGCAGGTACATTAGCTACAGATTCCTCCCACCTCCTTTATCTTCTGCATTTTACCCGCCGTAATCTGGTTATTAAAAATTACTACCTTTGCACCCCTGCTTGCGGGCAGGTATACATATCAATCTCCGAAAATACTGGAACACCATGTTTGAAAGTCTAAGCGACAGGCTCGACAGAGCATTTAAACTACTCAAAGGCCACGGGTACATCACCGAAATCAACGTTGCCGAAACCCTGAAAGATGTCCGTAAAGCATTGCTCGATGCCGACGTTAGCTATAAGGTTGCCAAGGAATTTACCGACACGGTTAAAACCAAGGCCCTGGGGCAGAATGTACTGACTTCGGTTTCGCCAGGTCAGCTGATGGTTAAAATTGTTCACGACGAACTGGCCGAACTCATGGGCGGCGAGAAAGTAGAAATCAACCTGAAAGGAAGCCCTGCCGTAATCTTAATGTCGGGTTTGCAGGGAAGTGGTAAGACAACGTTTGCCGCAAAACTGGCTAACTACCTGCACACCAAAAAGGGCAAAAACCCCTTGCTGGTAGCCTGCGACATCTATCGCCCCGCTGCCATCGACCAGTTAAAGGTCCTGGGAGAGCAGATCGGCATTGAAGTTTATGCAGAACCGGAGAATAAAGACGCAGTAAAAATTGCGCGTAATGCACTCAACCATGCCAAAGACCGTGGGTTTAATGTGCTGATCATCGATACCGCCGGCCGCCTGGCCATCGACGAAATGATGATGAACGAAATTTCGTCCCTCAAATCGGCGCTTAACCCGCATGAAACCCTGTTCGTTGTCGATTCCATGACTGGCCAGGATGCCGTGAATACCGCCAAGGCTTTTAACGACAGGCTTAATTTCGACGGGGTTATCCTTACCAAGCTCGATGGGGATACACGTGGTGGAGCTGCTCTTACCATACGTTCCGTTGTCAACAAACCGATCAAGTTTGTGGGTATAGGTGAGAAAATGGATGCCATCGATATGTTTTACCCCGATCGTATGGCAGACCGTATTCTCGGCATGGGTGATATAGTTTCGCTTGTTGAACGTGCTCAGGAACAGTACGATGAAGAATCGGCCCGCAAACTCCAGAAAAAGCTTGCCAAGGACCAGTTCAACTTCAACGACTTTATCGACCAGATCAGGCAGATCAAAAAGATGGGGAATGTCAAGGACCTGATGAGCATGATTCCCGGAATGGGCAAGGCCATCAAAGACATTGATATTGATGAAAATGCGTTCCGTGGAATCGAAGCCATCATCCAGTCGATGACACCTATTGAAAGGGAAAACCCGGCCCTGCTCAACGGAAGTCGCCGCAAGCGCATTGCCCAGGGCAGCGGCACCGACATACAGGAAGTGAACCGGCTCATCAAGCAGTTCGACGATACCCGCAAAATGATGAAGATGCTCACCACCGGCGGCGCCCAGAAAATGGCGCAGCAGATGAAAAATGCGAAGCGCAAATAAAAGTCAATAGTTTATTGGGAAATAGGAAATTTTTCCTGACACAGGTTCAGGAGGCAGCCTCCATTTTCCATTAAAGTCAATTACCCAATAATATATTACCCCATGCAACTGATCGACGGCATAAAAATTGCCTCAGAAATTAAAAAGGAACTGGCAGCCAGGAGTGCGGCCATCATTGATAAAGGCGATCGCCCTCCCCACCTTGTAGCCGTTTTGGTAGGCGAAGACCCGGCCAGCCAGACGTATGTAAACAGCAAGGAAAAAGACTGTAAAGAAGTGGGGTTCACTTCTACCATTTACCGGCTCGAAGAAACCACCACCGAAGAAAAGCTGCTTCAGATCATCGACTTCCTGAATAACGATGACGAAGTGGATGGGTTTATTGTACAACTGCCATTACCCGCTCACATCAATGTGCAGAAAGTGATACAAAGTATCAACCCGCTGAAGGATGTTGACGGTTTTCACCCCGTGAGCCTCGGGCGGATGATGCTGGGCGAACCCACATACCTCCCTGCAACGCCTTACGGGATCATCCTCATGCTTGAGCGGAGCCAGATCGAAACCAGCGGAAAACATTGCGTGGTTTTAGGCCGGAGCAATATAGTAGGCACCCCCATCAGCGTGATGCTTTCACGCAAAGCCAACCCGGGAAACTGTACCGTAACCATCTGCCATACAGGCACAAAAAACCTGAAGGAGATAGCCAAAACAGCTGATATTTTAATTGCTGCCATGGGGCAACCGGCCTTTGTAACCTCCGATATGGTAAAGGAAGGCGCCGTGGTGATTGATGTTGGTATACACCGCATTGAAGACGGGAGTGAAAAAGGTTACCATCTTGCCGGTGATGTGAAATTTGACGAAGTAGCTCCGAAGTGTTCGTTCATTACCCCTGTTCCAGGTGGTGTTGGCCCGATGACGAGGGTTGCCCTGCTTATAAATACCTTTAAGGCATTTGATAAGGAAGTATAAAACAAAGGGCTGAGTTAATAGTCTCTCTGTTTAAACGATATAGACTCAGAAGTGTAGTCTGGACGTGATTTCAAAAAGGTTAAGGCTGAGGTAAAGGTTGAGCGGATAAAACTAAACCTGTACCTTTTTCTCAACCTAAGTTTCAAAAGTGTTACAAGGAAACAGGAAATAATGGATTCCATAAAATTAACAACAATCGTTATTCCCCTTTGACAATACCCCAATAACCATAAAATAAACCCATTGAAAACAGATCCCACACAACAAGGCCGGCTGCTCCCACTTATGGAGGACTTCTACACCATACAGGGGGAAGGCTTTCATACAGGAAAGGCCGCTTATTTCCTGAGAGTGGGAGGTTGCGATGTAGGTTGTTACTGGTGTGATGTAAAGGAATCGTGGAACCCGAAACTGCATCCCCTCACCGATACGGATGAGATCGTAAGCAGGGTGACCGGAAACCCGGCCGCTACGGTAGTGGTAACAGGTGGCGAACCCTTGATGTATAACCTGGATTACCTGTGCGACAAACTGAAGAAGCAAAACCTGCAGGTACATCTCGAAACTTCGGGCTCACATCCATTCAGCGGAACCTTCGACTGGATATGCCTTTCCCCGAAACGGAAGAGTCCTCCCAAATCTGAAATCTTCAGCAAAGCCAGCGAACTGAAAGTCATTGTTTTTGATGATACAGATTTTGAATGGGCCGAGGAAAATGCGCTGCATGTGGGGCCGGATTGCTACCTCTGCCTTCAGCCCGAATGGAGCCGCATGGCTATTGTCTTGCCCGGAATCATAGAGTATGCCATGAAAAACCCCCGTTGGCATATCTCCCTGCAGGCGCATAAATTTATGCATATACCCTAAATCAGTTAACCTGGACTTTCCGGTACCAGCGAAATATACTCAGGTGTAAAAACCAGGATCATTATGAATATTACTTTCCTGATGGTAGGAAATACCTCCGAAGCCTTTGTCAACGAGGGGTATTCGGTATTTATGGACAGGTTGAAGCATTACATTAAAGTCAGGGAGATCGTTATCCCCGACATCAAAGACCGCAAACACCTGAATGCCGAGCAAATCAAGGAAAAGGAAGCCGTTCTGATACTCGCGAAATTAAAGACATCGAATTATTCGGTGCTGCTCGACGAACGCGGCAAAGAATTCAGCTCGGTAGAATTCGCGGGATTCCTGCAGAAAACCATGAATGCCGGCACGCGTGAGTTGTTTTTTATTATCGGTGGTGCGTACGGAGTTGCCGATAGTGTAAAGCAAAAAACCGATCTTACGGTTTCTCTTTCGCGTATGACCTTCACGCACCAGTTTATCCGCCTGATCTTCGCCGAGCAATTGTACCGTGCCATGACCATACTAAAAAACGAACCTTACCACAACGAATAACCTATGAACGGAGAACTAATCTTTGCGACCAACAACAAACACAAAATTGATGAAATTCAGGCCATCATAGGTGATAACTTTCGCATTAAGAGTTTAGAGCAGCTGGGTTGTACCGAAGATATACCCGAAACAGCAGCAACTCTCGAAGGCAATGCGCTTATTAAAGCACAGTACGTTTACAGCACCTACGGTAAAAATTGTTTTGCCGACGATACCGGGCTCGAAATAGAAGCCCTGGACGGACGCCCGGGTGTGTTTTCGGCCAGGTATGCAACCGACGGACATGATTTTGAAGCCAATATCGATAAAGTACTCGAAGAACTGTCAGGAGTGACAAACCGAAGGGCCCGTTTCCGCACAGTTGTTGCCTTGATCATGAACGGAACCGTTCATTATTTTGAAGGAATAGTGGAGGGTGAAATTATTGCAGAGCGAAAAGGCGGCAAGGGCTTCGGGTACGATCCCATCTTCCTGCCTACAGGATTTGAACAGACCTTTGCCGAGATGCCCCTGAGTGAAAAGAATAAAATCAGCCACAGGGCCAGGGCTGTATGCAAACTGGTTGATTTCCTGAATACACGGGCCTAAAATTCGGGCTTATTTCTTTCGGAGAGCTTCGTCCACCAGGGCTCCGAAAAACTCTTTCAGACCGAAACCGGCGGCCTTAGCCTGCTTCGGGATAATGCTCTCGGCCGAGAAACCGGGCACAGTATTAACTTCCAGGAACCACCACTCTTCCCCTGACAGGAAATAATCGAATCGCACCACACCTTTGCAGTTGAACTTGCGATATAGGTAATCTGTAAGCTTTGTGCATTCTTCAGCCTGCGCTTCAGTAATAGGAGCCGGTGTTATCTCGCTTGCCAGGCCCACGGTATATTTGGCCTGGTCATCAAAGAAATCATTTTTCGAAATTACCTCTGTAACAGGTAGCACCTTAACTTCCGCATTCAGGGTAAAAACTCCGCAGGCCATCTCCCTGCCCCTGATAAATTGCTGAACCAGTACTTCGTCGTCCTCGGCAAAAGCCTTGGCTATGGCACCGGCTAAACCGGCTTCATCGTAAACTTTACTCACACCTACACTGGATCCTGATTTGTTAGGTTTTACAAAACAAGGCAAACCGGTCTCCCGACAGAGGTCAGCGGCATTCCAGGCATCACCCTGCCTGAGGATGATGGTACGGGCCACTTTCACGCCATACTGTATGGCAAGATCGTTGCAGAAATACTTGTTAAAAGTGAGTGCCGAGGTGGTTACATCGCAAGTGGTATATGGTATTCCTGCAATATCCAGGTACCCCTGGAGTTTCCCGTCTTCGCCGGGTGTGCCGTGTATGGCGATAAAAGCGCAATCAAATTTTACATATCTATCATCTATAGTAAGACCATGCTGGTTACGGTCAAACGGGAATTGCCTGCCGTTCGCATCGGTGTATGTCCAGGAATCATCCCGGACCAGGACAGGGTAAACGTCAAATTTCTCTGT
>JBAXXB010000180.1:0-9305 GCA_037128115.1 Bacteroidota bacterium | reverse complement strand
TCCCGGGCATATCCCTGGTGAAACGCTGGCTGCTATATCACTGGCCCTGCACCTGTACCATGAACAGTTGCTCGGATTGGAAAACGCGGTAATTACATTTAAAAATGCCGCAAAGACCTATTCTCCATGGAGTTCAAAAATATACGGATTACGCAGAACCCCCAAAAACTAGCCGATGAAAAACTTTAAATTCACCATAAATGGCAATGCGTATGATGCGGAAATCAACGGCATTGAAGAGAATATAGCCGAAGTATCCATAAACGGGGTAAAATACACCGTCGAAATTGATCATAAATTACAAACGGTAAAAACGCCCAAGCTGGTTCGTGCTGTCGCTGTTCCTTCCACGGATTCGCACCCGGCGGTATCCAAGACGGCCAGCCCATCGGCACCCAAGGGTACCGGGAACATTAAGTCGCCTTTGCCTGGCGTTATTCTTGAAATTTACGTACACGAAGGCGATATGGTAAAAATAGGCCAGAAACTGCTTATGCTCGAAGCTATGAAGATGGAAAACAACATCAACGCCGACAAAGAAGGACGCGTTACTTCCATCAAGGCAGTTAAAGGCGGCAGTGTGATGGAAGGTGACATTCTTATGGTAATCGGAGAATAACAACATGGGAACTACAGGAAATTTCCAGGCCTTTTTATCCGATCAGCTTGGCCAGTTCATGGGTTTTACTTCTTTTGGTAATTTCACCATCGGGCATGTCATCATGCTCCTGGTCGGGCTTGCACTAATCTACCTTGCTATTGCGAAGGAATACGAACCGGTGCTGCTGATTCCGATTGGTTTTGGCATATTGCTGGGAAATATTCCTTTCTGGGGAGCTGATCATACACTGATCAATGATCCGGGGAACCTGCAGGTCGGAATTTACCAGAGCGGAAGTGTGTTGAACTATCTTTATTATGGTGTACGGCTGGGCATTTACCCTCCTTTGATATTCCTGGGAATCGGCGCTATGACCGACTTTTCGTCCCTGATATCCAATCCTAAACTTATCCTCATAGGCGCGGCGGCACAAATTGGCATCTTCGGGGCCTATGCTGCAGCGCTTGGTATGGGATTTGCCCCTTCCGAAGCCGGAGCCATTGGTATTATTGGCGGTGCCGACGGACCCACTGCTATTTTCCTGGCTTCGAAACTCGCACCCGGGCTAATCGGTATTATAGCTGTATCAGCCTATTTCTATATGGCACTGGTGCCCGTTATCCAACCCCCTGTTATGCGTTTGTTAACCACACAAAAGGAACGGCTTATCCGAATGAAACCACCGCGCACGGTTTCGAAAACCGAAAAGGTACTCTTCCCCATCATTGGCATGCTTTTTACCTGCTTTATAGTGCCTGCCAGTCTCCCTTTGCTTGGCATGCTATTTTTTGGCAACCTACTGAAAGAGAGTACCGTTACAAAAAGACTGGCTGATACCGCCAAGGGTCCCCTGATTGACGTTGTGACCATACTCATCGGGCTAACGGTGGGGGCATCCGCCCAGGCTGCTTCCTTTCTTACCCTGAATTCAGTTCTCATCTTCATCCTCGGTGCCATTTCATTTATCATTGCAACTATGGGCGGGGTGCTGTTTGTGAAAATCATGAACCTATTCCTTAAAGAAGGGAATAAGATGAATCCGCTTATTGGAAATGCAGGCGTATCGGCAATGCCCGAAAGTGCGCGTGTTTCGCAAATGGTAGGACTTGAGTACGATAAAACAAACCACCTGCTCATGCATGCCATGGGCCCCAACATTGCGGGAGTTATCGGCAGCGCGGTAGCTGCAGGGGTATTACTGAGCTTCTTTTTTTAAGTTCAGAATAAATATCACACTTTATACCAAAGAAAGCCCTTTTTATCCGGGGCTTTCTTTATTTTTACAAAATACTTTTATCCAGGGATAATTCAGTTAATCTACTCATAATATGCTTATTATAGGAATCGCCGGCGGCTCAGGATGTGGGAAAACCACGGTTGTCAGGGAAATCATTAAACGTTTGCCTAAAAATTCGGTGGCAGTGATTCCCCAGGATGCATATTACTGGGATAACGGGCACCTCTCGCCGGAAGAAAAGCTCAGCATCAACTTCGACCACCCGAATTCGATTGAGTGGAAGCTGCTGGTTAAGCACATTGATGCACTCAGAAGAGGCGAAACTATCGAAATGCCTATGTATTCCTACATTACCTGCGCAAGGTTGGAAGAAACCGTTAAAATAGTTCCCCGAAAAGTTATCATCATTGAAGGTATCCTGATATACAGCGATCCGGAACTGACCAAGCGTATGGACATAAAAGTTTTTGTGGATGCCGAAAGTGACGACAGGCTGATGAGAATCATCAGGCGCGATACTGTTGAACGCGGTCGTGATCCTATGCAGGTACTTGAACATTATACCCGCTGGGTGAAGCCTATGCACCTGCAGTTTATTGAGCCCACCAAACGTAATGCCGATATTATTGTCCCCCAGGGAGGGGAAAATAAAGTCGCCATAGATATTCTTGCTTCCCGGGTCAAGATGAAACTGGACTCTGGAGACTAAAAGGATTTACGATTTCGGATTTGTGATTTACGATTATCAGGCCCCTCGATACCACTGCCATCAGAAATTATTTTTCATTGTCTTCAGCGTACCACTCAGCGTAAGAAGTAACTGTCTCGCGCAGAAGCATATGGTGTAGTTTTACGTTTTCAGGAATGCTGCTTTTAAGACGGGATGCAAAATCAATAATCATATTTTCGCTGGTAGGCTGATAATCAACGAGAATAGTCCTTCCAAAAAATTCAGCATCCATAGGCCCGAAATCACTCACTGATTCGCGGTTAAGCACCAGGGCATGGTCGAATTCATCGACTATGCAGTTCCGGACTATCTTCTTCAGGTCACCAAAATCCATTACCATCCCTAATTTGGCTGATGCGGTATCGGAAACGGGAACACCGATAACCGTAACCAGGAGTTCGTAGGAATGCCCGTGTATATTCCGGCAGAGACCGTCGTAGCCTTTCAGGGCATGAGCCATCTCAAATTTAAATTCTTTGGTAAGCCGTATATGTTGCAATGCGAAGAGATTAATTGAATTATTGAATTGTCTGATGTACCTCAAAGATGGATTCTGCCGCGCTTTTCTGACTATTTTTTAATAATCCGTGCCTTGTAAACAGTACTATAACTGTTGAGTGAAAGCCTGAGCTGGTAAAAACCGGCGGGTAAACTCTCCATATTGATTGTAGCCCTGTCGCCTGTTACGGTAAAAGGAGCATACACAGGTACACCCGCAGAGGAATAAACAGTAAAAACATTGTTTTGCGGGTTGAATTCAGGAGGCAAAACAACATTGCATGACCCTGAAACCGGGTTCGGATATACCTGTAAGGCAACCTGGGCAGGTTCATCCAAAATACCTGTATTGGTACCCCAAATCGCATTGGCATATTCGGGATGGTCAATAAACGGGTTACGGTTGTGCTGAATGGCATAAACAGCATTATTGCGATCGAGTTCTTTTTGTGAAACCGGGTCCTGCTGAGCCCAGATAAGCAACATGGCTTTGGCCCAGGGTTTAAACTGCGAGCCGGTCACCATTTCGCTGCCGGGCCAGCCACTGTCTTCGTTATAATACCGGGTTGACATATAAAAGTAGTTACGGGCAAAATCGCCTTTGTAACCATCGTTAGGTTCAAAAACAACCCCTGTGTAACCCGGGTCAATACAATTACCTAGTTTCGAGCCATTCAGTGAAGTCCAGCTTGCCGTTCCCACATCACCGAAGCCGTAATTGGATCGCATGTTATTCACATACCCGTCAGTAGGAACCAGGTGAAACAAATCAGTATACATCGGGGCCACTTCACCGCCAAACCAGCTTTTAGGCCAGGAATGCTCGCGGTTATAACAATCGCCTTCCCCATTATAGTTACCACATTGGTTGGCCCCAAAGGTAAATTCGTACGGAGGTGTGCCACCGGGAATATCAGAGTACATGTCCCATACCTTACCATCCGACCTCTTGTCAGTCGACTGGAAACTGGTCCACAATGTGGCATATGATACATTTGTATTATTATGAATAATATCGTGAAGGGCCTGTTGAAGAGCAGTTCCTGTTTTTCCGGCAGCATTGTTATAATATCCTGCCGGAGCCTGGGCCCTGGCAAGCATAATTAGTATGACAAGTAGAAAAGTCGGTAAGATTTGTTTCATTTTTGTGGTGTTGTTGATTATGGTTAGTGAAATTTAGAAGAAGTTTTAAGAATCTGAAATTCAGAATCCTGTAATGTTTAATGCCAGTTTGATGCCTGCTGCCAGCAACAAGAGCCCTCCGGCGCTTCCCAGCCTGAGCAGGGGCTTACCAGGCTTTTTTCTGCCTGAGATGAACAGCCCTGAAAGGATACCTGAAAGGAAAAACACTCCGAGGAGTATCCAGTGCAGCCACGGATGTAACGAAAGCAGGCCAATAGCAATTCCTGTTACCAGGGGGATTATTCCTTCCAATACTGCAAGAAGAGATATTCCTTTCCAGCTTTCTTCTTCAATATTATTATCAGCAGCCTGGTTCCCGATGTTATCAAGCAGGACTTTAAGCCCCGTAACAAGGAAAATACTCAGGCTGATAAGCACATTTATTTTAGACTCGGCGTTCCCAAACTTAAACCCGATCCAAATACCTGCTCCAGTCATCAAAAACTGGATCAGGAACATGATCCCGGTATAATTTACCTTTGTTTGAAGAGCCTTGTCAAAAAACAACCCTCCTGCATACACATACGATGACCAGGAAGTGAAAACCAGGGCCAGGGCCAGGATAATTATTTCAAACGTATTCATAGCAACGATTAAGCGAAATCTTGTTTCGTACGGTAAACCAAATCAGCTATGATTTCAAGATTCAGCCGATCCGTTTCATCGAATGAATCAAAAGCTACACTATCAACATCCAATACAGCCAGAATGTTTTGTTCCCGGTCCCGGACCGGAACAACAATTTCGGAACAGGAACGTGAATCGCAGGCAATATGACCCGGAAACTGATGTACATCAGCCACAACCATGCTTTTATCCTGGGTAACAGCAGCCAGGCATACCCCTGAACCCTGCAGCACCTGGCAAGCCAGGGGCCCCTGGTAAGGACCAACTATGAGTTTATCGTTCTGCACAAAATAGAAACCGCACCAGGAAAAATAATCGAATTTATGGATCAATACGGCAGCAATAGTTGCCATCCTTGCCACCGGGTTGGTGGTTTTGGTGAGTAAACTCTCCAACTGGCTGATAATCCTCAGGTAACGGCCTTCTTTTTTCGATTCGTCCATGCACAAAAAATAGCCGGCAAAGGTACGAACAAACTGCGAATGTTCCCGATTTACTTTTTCAATCCGGTTCAGAAAGTGAAACCTTCGACGAAGTACGAAAAAAGGAACGAGGTACAACGACCGATTTTCAAATAATCGATAATTGTACCTCCTAAATCAAAAATATCAATTCTCCCTGCTTATATTTTCCTGAGTTTTACCGTAAAATGCCTGAGAATGGGTGCTTCCTCTTCGATGGCAAGTCCGGTTGTGATCTTTAGCCTGCGTTCGTATACATTGCCCATTCCAACCGCGACATAGTTTATATGATCGTTGGTATAGGTCCGGCGTGGAATGGCGAGCCGCAGCAATTCGAGTGCCGGGTAACGGTTTTCACGGGTTACCGGGTCGCGGTCGGCCATGATGGCGCCGATTTCGACACCTCTCACACCTGCTTCAATATACAATTCCACAGCCAGGGTCTGGGCCCGGAAATGTTCCTTCGGCATATGTGAAAGCACTTTACTGGCATCCACGAAAATGGCATGCCCGCCATAGGGTTGTTGAACAGGAACACCGAATCCGGTGAGTTTCTGCCCAAGTAAGGCCACTTGCCCGACTCTGGATTTAAGGTAATCAAATTCTGTAGCTTCGTGCAATCCCTGTGCCATGGCATTCAGGTCGCGACCTGCAAGCCCTCCATAGGTAAGGAAACCTTCGAACATGATATTGAATACCGATGCCTGCCTGAGCAATTCGGGGTCACGGAGGGCAATAAAACCACCTATATTAACAATAGCATCTTTCTTGCTGCTCATGGTCATTCCATCAGCATAAGAGAACATTTCCGCTACGATTTCACGTATGCTCCGGTCCTGCTGTCCGGCCTCCCTGGTTTTGATGAAATAAGCATTTTCGGCAAACCTTGCGGAGTCGAAAATTACCGGAATGCCATATTTTCCGGCCATGCTTTTAATTTCTTTTAGATTCGCCATCGAAACCGGTTGCCCACCCGATGAATTACAGGTGATGGTGACAATTATCATGGGAACCTGTTCCCGTGTGTGATTTTTTAAAACATCTTCCAGTTTTCCAAGATCGACGTTCCCCTTGAAAGGATGATCAACCGTGGTATCAAAAGCCTCGTCTATGGTACAATCGATGGCCTCAGCCTTGCGGAATTCTATATGCCCCTTGGTAGTATCGAAATGGGAGTTTCCGGGCACCACATTGCCTTCCTTCACCAAAACGCTGAAAAGCACATTTTCGGCGGCACGCCCCTGGTGCGTGGGTAAAAAGTAATCAAACCCCAGTATATCCTTTATGGCTGCTTTTAATTTATAATAGGAGGATGCGCCTGCGTAACTTTCGTCACCCAGCATCATTTCACTCCATTGTTTATCACTCATGGCACCGGTGCCCGAATCGGTAAGAAGGTCAATAAAAACCTGCTCGCTCCTGAGGTTGAAAAGATTGTACCCGGCATCTTTTATCCATTTTTCGCGTTCTTCGCGGGTGCTGCAGCGGATGGACTCCACCATTTTTATCCTGTAAGGTTCTGCAAAAGGTAATTCCATGATTTTGTACTTTTAAAAAAATAAAAATAATAAGACTTTGTTTTTCTGCTATATACAAAACAACGCGAATTCATCGCGCTTTTTAATGTTCCTGAATATCCATCTCCTAAACCCTGCCATCATAACTTTTTTACCTTGAAGGGAGGTGTCAAATATACATTATTTTGTTACAAAACAGGAAAAAGCGAACTTTGTAAAAAAAAATATCGTGCCAGCTACTCAAAAATCTTCGCAATGATAAAACAAGTTCTTTTCAATGCATCTTATATTCTGATCCTTTTGATAAGTTTTTCATGTGCCTCAGGGCAAAAACATAAAAATCAGGAACTTAAAACAGGTGAAATTTATCCTTCGGTAACATGCCAGGGAGATACCAGCCTGACTTATGCGCTTCAGCTTCCCACTCAATATGTTAAAGACAAGTCATACCCTGTGCTTATCCTATTTGATTCTCATGGAGATGGCTTATTGCCTGTCAATCTTTTCAGTGCCGAAGCCTTAAAAAACGACTTTATCATTGCCGGGTCGAATAATTCGAAGAACGGAATGCCTGTCGCCCAAACTACTGCCATATACCGGGCATTACTTGCCGACCTTGCTGCCCGTTTCAATATTGAGAAACAAGCTATTTACCTGTGCGGGTTCTCAGGGGGATCGCGTGTAGCCGGCGCAGCGGCAATAACTGAAGGAGGAGTGGCAGGCGTGGTAGGTTGCGGGGCAGGCCTTCCCAATACAAACCAGAAGCCGGTAAGTCGTTTCAGTTATCTTGCAGTAGTAGGGAACCAGGATTTTAATTATACTGAAATGCTCCAGCTTGACGAATCACTCGAGCAGGCAGGTTTTCAGCATCATTTGCTGGTTTT
Organism: Bacteroidota bacterium; assembly: GCA_037128115.1. Taxonomy (GTDB): domain Bacteria; phylum Bacteroidota; class Bacteroidia; order Bacteroidales; family UBA4417; genus UBA4417. Next base: position 1,568 of record JBAXXB010000180.1, on the reverse strand, counting down.
CGGCGGAATCCACCAATGGCCACCTAAAGATTTAATCCCCGATATTTTCACTTGGCTCCTTTTCGATGCCATGAGGCAGAAAGCCATCCCGGCTGACAGGAAACAAATTGACCAGTTTATCGAGAAATGTGACAAGACAGCAAACGCTTATGCTGCCGATGGAAAATTCCATGAACAACAGGACACCTACCTGAAAATGGCTCACTTTCTCCAGGGGCTTACCGATGTAGCTCCCCTGCAAACTGAAATCAACAGGTTATCAGGTGAAAAAGAAGTGATTAGTTTCCGTGCGAAACAAAAGCAAATCCAAAGCCTGGAGCAGGAATTACAACGTAAGTATTCACCGGAAATCCAGCAAAGGGACATTGCTTGGTGGACAAAGGAAACAACTAAACTTATAAATATATCCACAACGCCCGGCGACCCGGATATAAACCAGGTCTACAAACGTCTGCTGGGTTTTTTGAGCCTGAATTGTTATATGTATTCCTCCGGCGCACTGAAACAAGGCGATATTGCGGCAGCGGCCAAATTCATTGAAATCTACAGGCTTGTCGATCCTACAAATGCCGAACACCGATATATGGCCGCCGAAGTAGCAGCACTCAGCAAGGACCCGGATGCAATGCTCCTTGACCTGAAGCAGGCCTTTGAGTTAGGATTCAAGGATATCAAACGGTTACAGGCTGATCCGGACTTTATACCGTATCACCAGGATGCTAGATATAAAAGTCTTCTACAAGGCAAACAATAATCAAGTTTCAAAAAAAACGAGGACTTTCAGGCAAACTCCAGGGCTCGTGCATTTGTATTCCAGGAGCCAGGTCAAAGGGAATATCATTTGCATTAGCAGGGGTATGAATAATTTAGCAAGTAAAAGCCTGAGCGGGAACACAACATAGAATACGAGAATGAAGGTGGATCATCAGTCATCCAGGACCACCTCCAATTCGACCCCAATTAGTTTATGCCAGCTGAATCGCAATGAATCCAGTTGGTGGCCTCTTTTAAACACTGATATATAAATCTTTTAAGATTACAATATATGAATGTTGTATTCTGTATTTTTGCACCACTTACTTTTCACTATTCCAATCCAAATTCACTTTAGCATTTTCAATGGCCAGCCATATTTATGCCGATCGTAAACGAGTGATTATCACCACCTTCCTGGTAATTGGCTTTATTTATATGGTCCGCTTGTTTTATATTCAGGTCATTGACAGGAGTTATACGCTATCAGCCAATAATAATGTTTTACGTTATGTCACTCAATTCCCTGCACGCGGCCTGATTTATGACCGGAATGGTAAACTACTGGTATACAACGAAGCCGTATATGACCTGATGGTGATACCCAGGCAGGTAAAAGACTTAGATACTGCCGAAATTTGCCGTTTGCTCGATATCACGGTCGAAGGTTTTAATGAACGTATGAAAAGGGCCCGTGAGTATTCTCCCATGCTTGCGTCGGCTTTCGAAAAACAGATTTCCAAACAAACTTACGGGTATGTTGAAGAAAAGCTCTACCGCTTCAGGGGGTTCTTTGTTCAGCCCCGGACTTTGCG
>JBAXXB010000179.1:0-9320 GCA_037128115.1 Bacteroidota bacterium | reverse complement strand
ACGATAAAAAGGCTTGCAAAGAAAAGCAGCAGCACCCAGTCGACCTGCCGTATGACTTTCGATGGTTTTACCCGGCCCAGGAGAAGGATGAGTGAAGCCCCGATGAGGGCGATAAGCGGGATAGAAAGTTTCAGCAACCGGCCCATGAAAAACAGCACAATGACCAGTATAAAAATAGGTGCCGAATAGCGCATGGAGCGATAATTATAGGATACACCGCGCTCAAGCTCTGCAGTGGCTGTCTTGATTTTAATCTCCGCGTCCGGAAATTGTGGTGTGATAACCAACGGGTAGTGCCATTTTACGGCATATATTACCACCGCCAGCCCTGCCAGGGAAACCGGCAGCAGGAAAAGCAGGAAATGCCCGTACGAAATGCCTGAATTGATCCCTATCAGCATATTCTGCGGATTCCCTGTTATGGTCATGGCGCTGCCGATATTCGAGGCGAGTATTTCTGCGATTAGGAAAGGAATGGGGTTCATCCGGAGCGTGCGACAAATACCGATAATTACGGGGGTGAAAAGCAAAACTACGGCATCATTTACCAGAAAAGCACTTGCGATGCCGGTTATCAGGGTCAGAATGACAAGCAGTTTGAACGGAGTTTCGGCCACCGAAAGTGTGCGTGTGGCTATCCATTCGAAAAAGCCATCCAGTTCGAGGGTGGAGATCATTATCATCATACCCAGCAACAGGGCAATAGTATTGAAATCAATAGCCCGGATGGCGTCATCGAACGTAATCACCCCGAAGAGTATCATGGCAACCGCCCCGAAAAATGCTGCCGAAGGCCGGTCGATATTCATACGTGGCAATCTTGTAAAGATAATACCGGTATAGGTGACGATAAATATGATCAGGGCAGTGGTTTGCATGGGGTATGAGATAATGGGGTTTGAAGGGTTCAATGCCTTCGGCGTTCAATGCTGCGCGTTCAGGGGTTAAAAGGGTTCAATGGTTAGAAGAGTTCAATGCTTCGCGTTCAGGGGTTAAAAGGGTTCAAGGGTTAGAAGAGTTCAATGCTTCGCGTTCAGGGGTTAAAAGGGTAAAAGGGTTAGAAGAGTTCAATGCTTCGCGTTCAGGCGTTAAAAGGGTTTGAAGAGTTCAATGCCTTAGGCGTGCAGGGGTTTGGTTCGAAGGTTTCGATTTGGCACGTCTTATGGTCCCGTTTCAGGAATTTAATCGCTTCGGATGGTTCAGGGAGAAATATCATTGTTTTGGCAAGGTACTTCTATTTACCTTTCAATGCTCTAATGGCAATATACAGATGCCGGCTGCGAACCTCCCGGTTACGCCGCCTGAGGCACGCGAGGAATAAAAAGTTTCCGGATGACAACGGGTGCACAGGCCGGACGTTTCAATATTACCTGGCTTTATTCCATTATCAGTCAACTGTTTGTGGTTAGCATACCACAGATCGAAATGTGGCTTTGGGGAATCTATCTGCCGGACCAGGTAGCCTTCGGTAGTGCCGAAACTCGTCTGGACAAACTCCCTGACCTCACCGCCCACCTCATAACAGCAGGGCCCTATGGAAGGCCCTATCCCGGCGATAATATCCGCGGGATTGCTTCCGAACCGGTCAACCATAGTGCGGATGGTGTTGGTAGTGATATGTTGCACGGTCCCCCTCCAGCCGGCATGAATGACTGCACTTATCCTCTTTACGGGATCGAACAGGATCAAAGGAACACAATCGGCCACCATCACCATCAGGCAGATGCCGGGTAAAGCAGTTATCGTAGCATCTGTCCGGGGGCTTTGTGAAAGCACACCGCTTTGTATGGCAGCCTCGTCAATCACTTTAACATCACCGCTGTGCACCTGGCTGGCATATAAAAATTTTCCCGCAGCTATCCCGGTCACTTCGGCAAGTAACGCACGGTTAGCCAAAACATGCTCAGGATGGTCAGCGATATGCCGCCCCAGGTTAAGCTGATGGTACGGAGGCTGGCTTACTCCTCCTTTTCGGGTGGTAATAAAATGCGACAGACGCGGAATCCTTCCCAGGTTTTCGAATTCGAGAAGCCCTAAAGATCCTCCTGTATTTTTCATTTTCTTGACTTATATCCCTCAAAAGTATTAAAAAGGGAAAAACAAAGCCATAGTCTCACGTGTATAACCTAAACCTCGATGTTTAACATCTTGATAATTAACAAGTATTAACAATAATTAACGGCCCCTTAGAATATTACTACCAGGTTGTTGCCTAATTTTGACATGAAATAAACGCCTTCAATTCATTTAAATACCAGTCCAATGAAAACCAGACCTATTTTCCACGTCTTCTTTCTGCCTATGCTTTTTACAGGGCTAGTACTTCTCTCGGGGCAGGGTTTTGCCCAGCAGAAAGCGGCAGATCAAGCTGCTGCAAAAAAAACCATCACCATTCATGTTACAAAGGAGGTCGACGGGCATACAACTGTAATTGATACCACTGTTATTACCGAAGGCGATTTCGATGCCGATGCCTTCCTGCAGGAAAAGGGAGTAATGGATGACATGCCAGGCGGAATGGACAAAATGGATAAAAATATTATTATCCGTCATCGCGGGATGGGGCAAGAGGATGCTGATAAGGATGCAGGCAATGTGCCCGACACACTGATCATAAATAACGACACGGTGATCGTACTTACCGAGAGGCCTGAATTCGACATGCCGGATTCTCACCAAGGTAGGGATTGGGATAGGCCACATTTCAATCCCGGTATGCAGGATGGATTCCCTCCTTTTGATGCCCCCAGGTTCGAAGACATGATGCGGGGAATGGCCCGTTCATTCGGTCTCGACGGGCTGATGCCTTTCGGCGATATGAAACAGATCGTAGTGAAAAAGAAAAATCACGGCAAAACCGTAACTATCACTTTCGAAGACAGGGAAGACGGTTGCTGCGAACGCAGGCACGGCAATAGGCATAAACATGACGGCAGGGACGAAGAACGTATGGAATATGATCAGCACGATCAGGGAAATGCCCCCAGGCATGAAGAAAGGGTGATTATTCAGGGTAATCCTGACCAAAAAGTCATAATACTTAAAGATACAGATAAAAATGTGCCTGTTAAGAAACAGAAAAAGGTGATCATCATCAGGGAAGAAAAGGAGAAATAGGCTCTTGCTGAGTTTCGATTGATAGGAAAAAGCCTGGTTTCCGGAAGGAAACCAGGCTTTTTCGGTATTAGGATATACGGGGTTTATTTACCCAGCAGTTCTTCCAGTTTTTTATCAAGCGCTTCGCCACGCAGGCCGCTATCCAGGATCTTTCCCTCTTTATCCAGGAGGAAATTGGCTGGTATCGACATTACACCGTATTGTTTTGCTACAGCATTCTGCCAGTGGGCCAGGTCGCTTACATGCGTCCATGTAAGGCCATCCTTGGCAATAGCGGCGGTCCATTTCGCCTTGTTGTCATCGAGCGATACTCCCAGCACGGTGAATCCTTTGCTGTTATACTTTTTATAGGCGGCCAGCACATTTGGGTTTTCAGCGCGGCAAGGGCCACACCACGATGCCCAGAAATCGACCAACACTATCCTGCCCTTAAAACTCGCCAGGCTGACAGGTTTTCCGGTAGTGTCGTTCATGCTGAACTCAGGAGCGGGCTTTCCCTTCTGTACATTACTCAGTATTATTTCACGCTCGGCAAGTTTTTTGGCATAAACCGAATTGGCAACAGAGAGATCAAGGGCTTTGTTGATGGCTTTGATATCGTCGTAGGTAAATGCCCAGGCCTGGCCCAGGATGAGGTAAGGCGCAAGCACGCTTTTTGCATTCTTCAGGGCAAAGTCCTTTGTAAACAATGGCAATGCATTCTGCATCGAATCGAGGGCATTGTTATAGGTTTTCATGGCAAGGGTATCCTGAACTTCCTTTGCCTTTATAAATTTACTGTATACCTCATCCATCTTAGCTTCTGAAGCCATTTCGTCTTTCTGGTATTTTACATACAGGTCTTCTGTTACCGATCCGGTAGCTACTGATTTATCCAGGCTATCGGCATAGACCTTCAGTGAGATGGTTGTATTTTCAATAAAAAACGGAAAGGTATCCTCCTTGTCTTTCAGTTTCAGGTAGTACATCTCGGGCATTTCAACTTTCCCGGCGAAGGCGAATTTTCCTTCTTTTACCTGCACTGAATCGGTAGTGATCGTTTTCCCTTCTTCCCGTTTAAGCAGGAGTACCCAGGTGTTATCGGCTCCGCTTATCGTACCTCCGAGGGTGAAACCGTCGGTTTTCTTAGTGTTGCAAGATATAATGGAGAATAATACAGCCATAATCAGGCTGCCGGCAAATACTTTTTTCATAGAGTTTCTGTTAGCGTTTTTTTTGCAAAAGTATATTTTTTTTGGCACTGCTGCCTGCTTTAATTGATGGCTCCAGCCCCATTACTTCTGGGTATATGGAGGCGAAACAGGTTCATTTTTTACCTGAACTATATTTTGAAGAATAAAATGAATCGTTCGATGCCTGATTATGCATTCCGCACACTATAAAAATAAAGCTGAATGTCAGTGACGATTCTGAAATAATTGATAACTATAAACGTTAATAAATTAGTAGTGAATGCTCTTTCCAGGATATAAGAAGCAAATCGTTTGCTTTAATGAAAGTGATTCATTTTCACACCTCTTATGAAACTATCTGCCATTTTCTTCCCTATTCTTGCCCTGCTACTCCTTGGGTTCCCCGGAAATCCTAATCCCAAAGCTTCCCAACCTGATAAACAGCTCCATCCCGGGAGGACCATACTGGTCGCAAGGCCAGTTGTGATCGACATTATCCCATTTAGTGATGTTCCTGCTGACCTTACTGAATACGTGTATGGGTATTTGTCAAAAATTTATACCAATGTCAGCATACAGCCTGCAATTCCACTCCCACGTTCAACATACTATGCTGCACGAGGCAGGTACAGGGCCGACAGCCTGATCCGTCAGCTTGCATCGCGGACTGAATTTGGTCATGTAACCCTTGCGCTAACTACGAAGGATATAAGCACTACTAATGGCAATTTCCCTGATTGGGGGATATTCGGATTAAGTTATTGTCCAGGGAAAGCCTGTGTGGCTTCCATCTTCCGAATAAAAGGTGAAAACAGGGAAGAGCAATTCTTCAAGGTAGCAATTCATGAGTTGGGGCATACCCAGGGGCTTGATCACTGCCCGGGTGATTCATGTTTTATGCGGGATGCCGAAGGCAAAAACCATATGAACGAGGAAACGGAATTCTGCCCCAAGTGCAGGAAAACCCTTATTAAAGCGGGTTGGATTTTATAACTGCCATAATTTTTCCTGTTTCCCCGTAACTTGTCTCTTGTTTCAGGATGCGATTATTTGACCGTTAAAGGTTGATTCCGGGATTTAGGGCATCACGTTGTATGGAAGCCAGGCCGTTAGGATCAGCGTCAAATTATATCCCATTGGAGTAGAAGAATGTGACCGCTATTTCGAAGCTGGGACCGAACCGTCGAATAGTCTCCACTTCCAGGCATTGCCTTTCTTTACCAGTATCCCGGTAAAGCGGTAAGGCGTTTTTCTTATTTTCCCTGATTTCCTGCTTACTACCATTTTCCCGTCGACGAATACCCAGGCGGTATTCCCGCTATAGTCGATATCAACCCGGTTCATTTCCCAGGAAAAGCTATTGTTTTTATAGAGCGCGGTCATCCAGCCCCTGATCTGTTCCTTGCCCTTGTATATTTCACCGCTGTCGGAACCTATGACCATGATGTTTTCAGAATCATCAAATTGAGCCATGGTCAGTTCGGCATTGGAACTGCCGGTGGCCGTGTTCCATTCTTTCAGGGCCTGGGTGATTTCCTGTACCACTTTATCCTGTGCTTTCTGGGCCTGTACCGGGTTGAATGTGGGAGCAAATAATATCAAAAACAATACGGACTGAAGGATGATGCTCTTTTTCATACTTTTGGAATAAGGGTTAACCAAGTTCAAATGTATGCAATAAGTTAGATATAATAAAATGAATAAAATATCGAAATCCCCGACAGCCATATAAATACTTATCGGACTTGGTTTTAATATGGCAGTGGCGAGAGCTATAGAAGGCAAAACCCGGGGCGCGAATTGATGTTCGATAGTAATCAGTGCCAGGTAAAAAAATATTCATTCTTTCAGAATCGATATTCGTATTTCCGGCTTTGTGCTGGTTCCTGTGGAGTCGAACTTGTCCTGAACTAGAGCTTTTCCTTCCTGGGGGCGAAAATATACTCGAACAGCATGATAAAAAGGAAAGTAAACAGGGAGCTCACCAAAACCCGAAGAAGGGTCTGCCAGATCTCGTCGAGGCTGAAGACATCCAGCATATTCAGAAAAAGCTGGTGCGCTATAGTCATCAGCAGGGCGTATGCTATAAACCATTTCAGCCCCATTTGCTGCAGTTGGGGCTGGGTGGTAATGTCGTATTCCGGCTTCTCGCCAACAAGCTTGATGATTGCAGGCCGCACATACCCGGCAAAGACACTGCTTGCCGCGTGCAAGCCCAGTGTTCCCGTAAAAAGATCGACCGTAAGGCCTATAAAAAACGAAAGCAACAAAAGTAGCCAGCCCGGTGTTTCGAAAGGGAGTAACAGAATAAATAAGATATAGATGTACGGGTTGAGAAAGCCGTAGAAGTTGATCTTATTCATAAACAGCACCTGGATCAGAACCAGGAAGATGAACCTGAAAATATTGTTAAAAACCAGCCTATTCATTTTTCATCCCTTCCGTACTTTTCTCGAGTAGTTCCTGTTCGTCTTTCATCAGGTTTTTAACGACATATACATATTGCAGGGCATTAAAATCGACGCTGAACCTGAACGGGATGATATAAAAGTGGTCGCCCTGCTCAACCCGGTAGTCGGTAATGGTGCCTATCATAAGGCCGGCGGGGAAAATATAGGAATAACCGCTGCTCACAATGGTGTCGCCTTTGCTGATCTTAACATGGGCAGGAATATCAGTAAGTGTGCCGTATAAATGATCGACTCCGTTCCAGATGATGGTCCCCATCTGGTCGTTTTTCAGGATACGGCCGCTGATGCGGGTGTGTTTATTCAGCATGCTCATTACCCAACTGAAGTTTTCCGACACGTTCACAACGGTGCCCACAATACCATTGGAGGTAATAACCGCCATATCCTTCTGTATGCCGCTGCTGCTGCCTTTATCCAGCATAATGTAATTGTTACGCTTGCCAACGGTGTTCAGCACAACTTTTGAAACAATGTACTTGTATTGTTGCTTGTACAGGGTATCGTGCATCCAGAAACTGCTCGTATCATTTTTCAGGAACGAAACTCCTTTCATCTGCCTGAGCAAGGCGTTTTCACGGGCCAGTTGCTCATTGGTAGTACGAAGTTTGAGGTAATCTGTCGCGTTGCTGATGCTGTTATAAAACTGTCCAGTGAACCGGCTCCCGGCTTTCAGTATGGTTGAACTCTGGTAATAGGTGGAATTCACCAGTAAGGTAACCGAGAACGCCTCAAGCAACAGAAATAACAGAAGGAAGTGATACCGGATAAAAAAAACCAGGATATTACGCATATTCAGCTACGGTATCGTTTGTTAAACGGTATTGGTTGATGTAAGAATAAAGAACAACGATTAACGTTTTAGGATGAATAGATTGCCGTTAAGCTACTACTAAAATCTAAAACCGTTAATCCCTGGCCGATATTCAAATTGAATAAGAATTATTTAATGAACAGGCACTATTTGATCAGGAAGGTAAACTTGTCAAAATTCTTAAGCGCGATTCCAGTACCACGGGCGACAGCATGCAAAGGGTCGTCAGCCACATGTATAGGCAACTTGGTTTTCATGTGAATACGCTTGTCGAGTCCGCGCAGTAATGATCCTCCGCCAGCCAGGTAAATACCTGTCTTGAAAATATCGGCAGCCAATTCGGGTGGTGTCATTTCAAGGGCATTGAGCACGGCTGCTTCAATCTTCGAAATAGATTTATCCAAGGCATGCGCAATTTCGGCGTAGTTCACATAAATCTCTTTCGGGATACCGGTAAGCATATCACGTCCATGAACAGCATAGTCTGGCGGTGGGTTATCAATTTCGGTAAGGGCTGATCCTACTTCGATCTTGATCAGTTCCGAGGTGCGCTCTCCAATATTGATATTGTGTTGCTTACGCATATATTCCTCGATGTCGGCGTTAAAATCATCGCCGGCAATGCGTATGGATTTGTTATTTACGATACCACCCAGGGCAATAACGGCAATTTCACTGGTACCACCGCCGATGTCGATAACCATGTTACCGGTAGGTTCTAGTACATCAATTCCAATTCCGATAGCGGCAGCCATGGGTTCGTGGATCAGGCGGACTTCCTTGGCTCCTGCCTGTTCGGCCGAGTCTTTTACGGCTCGTTCTTCCACTTCGGTGATGCCCGAAGGGATACAGATAACCATTCGCAATGCAGGCGGGAAAAGACTTCGGCTTGGCCCTATCATCTTGATAAATTCGCGGATCATGTATTCGGCCGACTGGAAATCAGCAATTACACCGTCGCGTAAAGGGCGTATCGTTTTAATGTTTTCGTGGGTCTTGCCATGCATCATCTGGGCCCGTTTGCCTACTGCAAGCACTTTGCCGGTACTTCGCTCAATAGCTATGATGGATGGCTCATCAACAACTACCTTGTCGTTATATATAATGATGGTATTGGCCGTGCCAAGATCCATCGCAATTTCTTTGGTAAGAAATGAAAAAAGTCCCATGAGTTCGTATTCTTCCTTATTTAAATGTTTTTATCCTTTGAAAATTCTGCCCGTCCTCTGCCGGAACTTTTTTTAATGCCGGAAATGCCTGAACCCGGTAAAAACCATTGCAATACCGTGTTGGTTGCAATAGCTGATGGAATCCTCGTCGCGAACCGAACCTCCCGGTTGTATGACGGCCAAAACACCTTCCTTGTGCGCCAGCTCAACGGAGTCGGCAAAAGGGAAAAATGCATCCGAAGCCATCACGGCGCCGTGTAAATCAAGGCCAAACTCAGCAGCTTTAGAGATAGCGTGTTTCAATGCATCAACCCTTGAGGTCATTCCACATCCGGCTCCCAGAAGCTGGCCATTTTTAGCCAGTACAATAGCATTGCTTTTTAAATGTTTAACAATGATATTGGCAAAGAGTAAATCTTTCACCTGTTGTGCATCAGGGAGAGCCTCGGTAACAGGCTGAAGACCGCCTGCCTTTTCGGTATGCGTGTCTTTTTGCTGCTCGATTACCCCGTTAAGTACTGACTTAAATTGTTTTGCCTGAAAATCAACTGGTTTAATCTGCAAAATTATTCTATTTTTC
>JBAXXB010000178.1:0-9360 GCA_037128115.1 Bacteroidota bacterium | reverse complement strand
AAAGCATATCTTAACTTTGACCTAAAGCTGTCCTAAGATTGGGGAGTACCGTACAGTAACCAGATGCATATATTAATATTATAAGCTGGTTATGGTAATTTACAGCATATTATTTTCAAACTGATATTTGAAAGTAATGGCGGTTTCACTGCATTTGTATAAGGAATTTACCCCAACCAAACGGCACAAAACCGGGGTATTTCAGCATGTTTTATGCCTCCATAGCGTTTTAAATGTTCAATCCCTTTATCTCTTTAGCAGGCATACATCCGTATTTGTATCGCATTTATATATTCCTGCCAACACTAGCTGAGGACAGTACGCCAGAGCATTCCACAAACATGTTGTTGATTTACATCTAATTACAACCGGTTAAATTTCAACTTAATCCAAACCTGTAACTCGGCAAGCCGGAAAAGATATATCCAAAATAATATTTTCCAAAACACTTGCATTCCCTCCCCGATTGGCGTACATTAGCTTCTTAATCTGCACTATCTCGTTTATACTGTTCATACTCTTTATAAATCTTAATTTATTAAACTATGAAACAACTGGAAGCATATGCCGAATTCCCCCTTGAAGGTCTCGTGGTAAGCAGAGATCTGGTTTACAAATTCTTTGATGATCATTACAGCCGGCTGAAGCAATCCGTAAACAATGGGTCACCTTTCAGCGATCTACTCCCTCCCTTTAAAGAAATATTAGATCACTTATCCGACACCAAAACAGCGACCGCTGTTAACCTGTCAGAGCAGGGATCGGAAACGCTGGTGGTGGATAACTATATCCTTCAATTCAAAAAGGCCATAACGGATCTGGAACCCAGGGTGCTGATTGCATTCCCAAAGGAAACTGCCGGTTACCACGATTTCTTTCCCAAGGGGAAGAGTGGTTATAACTATTTAACGAAAAGCAATATTGATAACCTTTTCGCCACGCTTATAGCTGCCTGCAACAAACACAAGGATCAAATCGGGGAGGAACTATTATCGAAATTCACTTCTTTGCAGACCGCATATAACGAAGCCCGCGACAGGCAACTGGAAAAAAAAGGCAGCACGGACAACAGCCGATCGGCATGGGACGATAACCTTGCCATTATTAAAGACCTGGCTTTCCATAACCTGCTTACCATTGCCGATAAATACCGCGGGCAACCCGAAAAGATCGGTTTATTCTTTGATCAAAGTATTATTACACCCCACAGGCATGATTTGGCAAACTCCTGTGTACTCAGCATCCCTCCTGCCGAAACCAGGGCTGCCAATATCAGTTTTTCACCTTCCGACAGGCTTCGTATCACCAATACAGGCAATGTACCGCTATACTATTTCGGAGCGGATACTGCTGATCAGGCTTCACCCGCTTCGGCTGCCGGCATCGAAGCCGGCAACGAAGCTATAGTAACAGCAATTTCTCTGGGTTCGCCCGAAAACATCTACCTGTTGCTCTGTAACAAGGATGAAAAAGCGGAAGGAAAGGCGGAAATTATAAAGGTATACTAAAAATGAGTCATTAATTTATCGCTGTATGAAAATCAACAAACCACCCTAACCAAACAGGAAAGTTATTTTGTTTTCTTTTATTAAAACAAAAGCAGTTTTAACACTTGGACTCTATAAAGTGAATTTTCAAAATACCATTTTCAAACCATTTCACGTATTTTATCATGAGAAAAATAATTACGCTTATTGCAGTGCTTGCCTTTATACTTAGTATACAATCCTATGCCCAGGTTCAATTTGGTGTAAAAGGAGGGCTTAACCTGGCTAAGATCACCTTTAGGGATTTAGGTGGTGCAACACAAAAAATCAAGCCCTCGTTTAATATTGGCGCCATTGTCAATTATGATATACCGTATAATGTAACCCTGGAAGCAGGTTTGTTTGTCAGTGGAAAAGGAACAAAACTGGAGGGCACTGTTTCAGAAAGTGGAATTTCAATTACGGCCAAAGAGAACATTTCTCCACTTTACCTTGAAATACCTATTAATGCTGTATATAAAATTGATCTTGGCACTTCAAAATTACGTTTGTTTGCCGGTCCTTACTTAGCTTTTGGCATTGCAGGGAATTACAAAGATGAATATTCAGCTACCGGATTACCGGCCGGAGTCACGCTTGAATCATTAGGTTTAACTAATTCAACAACCGATCTTAAATATGGCACTGATGTAGACAGCGATTTGAAACCTACGGATTTTGGATTCAATATCGGGGCAGGAATCCAAATGTCGAACTTCATGATTTCAGCTCAGTATGGTTTAGGTTTGACGAATATAGATACCTCGACATCAAATGATAATGAGAAGAAAAACAAAGTAATTGGAATTACTGCTGGTTTCTTGTTTGGAGGCAAATAAATAAATTTTACAATAAAAACAAAAAAGAGGCTGCCTTTTGAGACAGCCTCTTTTTTGTTCAGATAATCCGAAATTAGAGTTTTATGGTTAATCCAATATTAGCATAAGAAATACCATAACCTAATTCGAGCATGGCTGCATATTTCTTATTAAAATAATAGCGGGCTCCAACAAATTCTGCTGTTCTAACACCTCCAAAACTACCTCCATCGTAACCTTCAGGCATACCGCCATATGCTTGAGAGGAAACTGCCCAATATCCGATCAATAATCCTGCATAGGTATCAATTTTCTCAACAAGCTGATAGTGGAAATATCCACGTGGCCCGATAATGAAGTTAGTATATTTGTAGCCAAAGGTCTCACTGGCAACTGTGACTTCGGTTTTACCGGATGAAAATCCCACATAACCGCCCACGCCGATAGAAGCCTTTTTGTCAAGTAAACCATCTTTAACAATTACTTCCAACGAACCTGAAATAGCAGGGACAGTTGTTTTGTAAACAGAACTATAGCCTAAACTGGAACCAAACCCAATTCCAAGGTTCAGGATCTTTTGTCCTTTTTTAACTTTTACCATCTGGGCATTCACTGTTGAGCATCCAAGTGCAAACAAGCAGGCAAGCAATAAAATTTTAATTTTCATGTTTTTTGTGGTTTTTGATTATATTAATTTAGGATTGATGTAAAAAAAGCAGTTTGACGAGGCATTGACAGTGAATTGGCATTGGGGTTAGAACGCATTATGGGCAAGAGGGAATTTCAATATTAAGATAGTATTTTGGGAAAAGTGTTGCAGGATGGGTTTCGCTTCAGGCTGCATGAACGTCATGATTGCCTAGAGCAAAAATCAGGCGCAAATGTAGTAAAACGATACAATATTTTGTCACATTATAGCAATTATAAATTCAAATCCCCACAGAATAGGACTATTGCTAATATTGAAACGACGTATGTACTTGGCTCAAAGCCATATGACAATTAAAACCATGTGTCTTGGCTTATATTTTCAGGCTTTCTTTGCTATAATATGGCTCTAAAAAGCCTAAAAAACACCTCGTAGATCTGGTGATAATGACGGTAAATCCCTTGATTTTGCGCGGGAATTGGTTTAAACAGAATATTTACTAAATGAGATTATTCAGTATAGATAAAGAACAGCATCCAAGAGAAGTGTTTTAATAAAGCAACCCGAATTAAAAGCAATGCCAGGATAGAATTTTCTTACTTAAGAAAAATCAGCCAGCCAGATACCCCTCAATACCAATTGCTTGGATATCGGCCATTATCCTTCGGATATAATATTATATACCGAATCCCTTTCGGCCGGCACACGCCCTGCTTTAATTACAAGCTGCCGTATTTCGTCACTGCTCAACGATGGGTTTTCCCCGGCCCCAGCCAGGGAATAAATCTTTGTTGAATCGTTAATGGTGCCATCCAGGTCGTCGACACCAAAAGCCAGTGACAGGGCTGCCATTTCTTTCCCTATCATGGGCCAGTATGCCTTCAGGTGGGCAATATTATCGAGGTAAATTCGCGAGACGGCATAATTGCGGAGATCCTCGATCAGCGAAACTTCCCCAACATACGACATCTCGTTGTTTTTACTCTTGAATTTCAGCGGAATATAGGCATTAAAACCGCCAGTGCGGTCCTGCAACTGACGCAGCAGCTCCATATGGTGGATACGGTGCTCGAATTGCTCTACGTGACCGTACAATATAGTTGCGTTGGTAGGTATTCCCAGCTTATGGGCAGTTTCATGTATAGCCAGCCAGGCCTCGGTGGTCGATTTCTTCCCGCAAATCTGCTCCCTGATCTTGTCGTCGAATATCTCGGCACCTCCGCCAGGTAATGAATTCAGGCCCGAATCCTTCAGGAGCTGGAGTCCTTCTTCGAAACTTAATCCTGAACGTTCGGCCAT
The DNA here is from genome assembly GCA_037128115.1 of Bacteroidota bacterium. Taxonomy (GTDB): domain Bacteria; phylum Bacteroidota; class Bacteroidia; order Bacteroidales; family UBA4417; genus UBA4417. The sequence goes on along the minus strand of JBAXXB010000178.1, from coordinate 5,068 downwards.
ATATTCAATTTCAATGGCGGTATAGGCCTTTATATGCAGTGAAGGCCGGGCTTCATGCACATGTTTCACCAGGTTGGCATAATAGTAGATATCACGGCCCGGGTGCACCGCCCCGACTATATGAACCTCAGTAATATCATCACCCCGGCTGACGACGGTTTTCACCATTTCATCCACAGTGAGTTCCCAGGATTCCTTGCTCTGGTGATGCGAATATGAGCAGAATTTGCAATCGTAAACACAGATATTAGTGGGTTCTATATGCACGTTGCGGTTATAGAAAACATATTCCCCGACTTTCCGTTTCCTTACCTGGTCGGCCAGCAGGGCCAGTAATGAAGTATCGGCCTCCTTATAAAGCAGTATACCTTCTTCGGGTGTGATACGGGTTTCACCCAGAACCTTGAGCGCTATTTCTTTGACACGAATGTTTATATCGGATGCCTGAACTATTTCTGAAATCATCATTTTAACTTAATAGTTTTTAATCGCATTATTCATTTTTCATTATTCATTTTTCATTTCCCACTCAGCGAACCACAATTACCTTCTGTGCCTGCACCTGGTAACCCTGTATAAGCCTGACCATGAATACATTGCCATAATCAGGGAGCACAATTGAAAAGCCCTGGGAAGATGCACCTTCATAATCGAATCGCTGGGCTATTTTACCGTTCATATCGAACACTTCAATTGTTACTTTATTGGAGTTGTTAACATCAGCAAGAATGTTGACAACTCCGGTACAGGGATTCGGGGAAACTACAGCCCTCACATTGATATACTTGATCCGGGTCAGGGTATCCGAATTAAATGCGTTGGTGACTACCAGTTTAACATTCTTTTCACCCGGCTGGTCAAAGCGCACTCCTGTAGGGTTTTGCTCGGCAGATTCGGCTGGCTTGCCGGCCTGGAAATACCAGTGCCAGCTTATAGGCTTTCCAGAGGAAAGATCATGAAAATCTACCGAAGTTCCTACCTGTATAGTCCTTGAGTCAGCTGAGAAGTCAGCAATAGCTTGTTTATCATTAAAAGACCCGGGCATTTTAAGTATCCCCGTATTCCCCGGATCCAGCCAGGGTTTTAATTGCTGTTCGGCCAGGGGGCCATTCGACTCCCATGAAAAAGGCACTTTGCCATACATATCTTTGCCTTCCGTTTTTGTGCAGGAACTTTCGCCCCCCGTCAGCGATCCAATTACAAGACCCTCATCATCAAAGAGCGGTGAACCCGATGACCCGCCTTCAGTAACGCCGAAACCATTGCTGGTGGCCGTCCATTGTACAACCCAATGCGTGCCCGGAGTTGAGCCCCCCCAGCTATCCGACCCAAGGGCTGAGGTATACGTTGATATCTTTTTAATGTCGCCGTCAGGATGGTGTATGCAGACTCCCGAGGATGAAATGCCAGTACCCGCATCCCAGCCGCAATAGTAAGGATAATAGCTTGCAGGAATTTCGTTGATAAATTTCAGCAGGAAAAAATCGGAACCTATATCCGTTGGATTTTCCGAGGTGGCAAGTTTCTGGGCACCCACAACAGTCAATTCCTGTGAGGCAGTACTTAAACAGCCGGAAGACTCATAATCAAAATAAAATACCCATTGATCCAGGTCGGTTGCAGAGGCCAGTGCCCCATATTGGTCCTTGCTGCAATGTGAAGCCGTCAGCAGCAAACCGCGGAAATCCTGGGTGGTATTGTTCATTATGGTGCCTGTGCAGTAAAAATATTTTCCACCTACCTTCGTAAGTATCTTAACTACACCCCTTTTCTGATTCTGCCAGTTTTGCCCTTCTTCACAATTCACATTTACCTCGCACGATCCTGATGTAACAGAACTGCTTTGCTTAGTTTCCTGTAATCCAAATCCGCGATACATATAAACGATTCCGGAAATTTCAATAACAGCCTGTTCATCACTATTTCCAGGAATATAAACCTCAAGTATGGCTTCATCACCATGTAAAGGACGGGTAGTAAATCTATGGTCGAACGGTACCTCGGCCTTGCCGAAAGCACCTATTACAAAATGATGATCGGCAGTATAAACGTAAAGGTCAGATCCAGCAGGCAGGCGTAAATCATTATAATTGAGCCCTATGCCCTGCGCACCTTTACAACCCAGGCTCAACCGCCATAAACTGCCGCCAGTTGGGAGGTTTTCCCATTGACCATCTTTGGCTGAAGATATAGTTACCGGAACTTCTACCCCTACCCTGTATGATTTTTCGAGGCGGGCGTCCTCCAAGTCCTCCTTTTGCAACGAAAGTACATCAGGAGGTGTGATTTCGAGCTGCCGGGGCTGACTCTTCAATGCAGATGGTTCCTGGAAACTACGGGGAATCCCTCCCCTATCGACCTGGCTGTATGCAGAACCGGCAGCAAAACCAAATATAACAACTGTCAAACAAGCAAATATAAATTTCAATTGAGTGTCGTATTAAATTTATCACAAAGGTACTTAAAAACCGAACACTGGCGCAACCGAAGCATTCCCGGCCGGTCGAAATGAAGTGGCATATGATCGGCTTTCAGTATAAAAATCCAGGTGATCCGGATTGAAAAGTTCAGGATGTGGTTGACTTTCCATTAGGGTGCCACTACATTCATAACACTATTAGTTAAGGGCTGCATATATCTCCTGCGGCATTAGTGGAATAATTCCGGCAGAAACTGCATATTCGAACATCAGCCCGACTGCGTGTCGCCCAAGGGAGCCCAGGCTTACTGAGAATTCATTTACATACAGGTCGATATGTTTCTGCATCACCTCATCCTCCATTTCTTTCGCATTGCAACGGATAAATTCGTTAATTTCCCCTTTGTGCGTATTAGCGTATTCCACACTCCGGCGAATACTGCGGTTCACTTTTGCAATAGTTTCGTTTCCAAGTCTCCTGTGAGCGGCTATTCCGCCTAAGGGTACAGGCGAACCAGTTAGTTTTTCCCAGTATTCACCCAGGTCCAGCAGTTTGTGGAGCCCACGGGACTGATAGGTAAAGCGGCTCTCGTGTATAATGACCCCGGCATCTGCTTCTCCCGATAAAACCGAGTTTTCAATTTCCGAAAACAATATCTCCAACTTCTGAACCGGTTCCTTCATGCTCATGGCCAAAGTAAACAAAAGATTTGCGGTGGTGTAAATGCCTGGGATGGCTACTTTTTTACCGGGCAGATCATCAAAGTGCCTGAGGTGTTTGCTTATAACCAGGGGTCCGGCACCGAAACCGAGGGCCGCTCCCGAATCGAGCAGCATGTATCGGCCAGCCAGGTGGAGGAATGCATGGAAACTGAGCTTCGTAATATCCGGTTTTTCGGCAAATGCTTCCCCATTCAGTTGTTCAACATCCGCCATAAAATACTCAAATTCCAGGTCTTCGGTATCCACTTTCCCGTGAACCAGGGCATCGAAAATATAGGTATCGTTTGGACAAGGGGAAAAACCAAGGCTGAGTTTCATAAGGAAAGTTGGTAATAGGTTAATGGAAAACGGGAAACGGTTAATATTGATTGATTACTATGTGTTTAACAGTTGATCAGGGCTAATTAAAGCTAAAGGGTTAAGCCTATAAGATTAAAGATTTTTTCATAAAACAGGGAGTCATAGCCTGACCATCATTTTCAATTCCTGGTAAACGTGCCATTTACTCATTCAACAGATCAAGCAAAAAATGGTTCAGATTCTGCACTGCGAGCCTGATATCCCATTTTGAAACATCACGGTCTTCTATATAATTCGAGACACTCCTGATTTGCACATACCTGGTTTTATGCATCTTGCAGGCATAAAAGAATGCAGCTCCCTCCATAGATTCAGTATCTGAGGGATAACGCTCAACGAAAGCGGAAATGCTTTGCGAATTTCCGTGAACAGTATTAACTGTGACCCCGCTTGCAACCCGTATTTCACTAACCAGGGCACTGTCAAATACCGAATCATTTACCAGCCTTCCATCCTGGAAGGGGAAATCATCCTGGTCGAGGAGTTTCAGATCGATCAGTGACAGGAAATGTTCTCCATCCTCAGAGCCTGTTTCCGGCAGGCAATCGCTGGTAATGTTAAGGACGGCTCCTATAGGAATTTCACGATTGAAACTTCCGCATATACCCGCATTGATAACGGCATCGTAAGCAAACCGCCCGAGCACCATGCTTGTCAGCACTGCTGTAGGCACCATACCAACCCCGGTTACCAGCACATCGACCTGGAAGTGTTTAAACCGGTATCGTGTGATATGGTGTTTTAAGACCCGCCCCCTCCCCAGCTCAGTGAGCAAAGGCTTGATTTCGAGGGCCGTGGCTGAAACGATAAGAAGTCGCATATAAATATATTTTAAGCGGTGAATCTTATTTCAAACCGAGCAGTTCAACACATTTCTTAAAAATATCAGTATTATCCTGGACCCCGGTAAATTTTTCAGAGCCTGGTCCATAAGCAAAGATGGGTACTATGGTAGCCGTATGGTCCTTGCTGACGAAAGCTCCCAATACAACACCTGTAGCAAGGCTTCCTCCCGTAATACCAAATCCCCCGGTCTCGTGATCAGCGGTGACCAATACCAGGGTTTCGCCATTTTTAGCGGCAAATTGCAGGGCCTTACCAACAGCATTATCAAAATCGACTACTTCATCTACCATATAAGCAGGATCATTATCGTGTCCTCCCCAATCGATCTGGGAGCCTTCTATCATAATAAAAAAACCCTTTTTATTCCTTTTAAGTATCTTGAGAGCCATAGCCGTTGCATCGGGCAGCATATTCCCCCTGCCTTTAGCCATGCGCGGCAAATGTTCATCCGCAAGTAAAGCTGCCAGGCGGGGCGTGGAAGGCACATCCACATCCCTGAGGTCGCGTGCCACAAGGTAACCCCTGGCCCGAAGACTATCGAGCAGGTTGAGGCTGTCGGAACGACGGGCGAAATTATTGTATCCTCCCCCTATAAAAACGTCGATACGGGTATGAAGGAAATCCAGTGCTATATCACTGTATTTCGAGCGGTCGACGGTATGAGCAATAAATGAAGCAGGTGTGGCATGCGTAATAGCTGATGTGGACACTAATCCGGTG
>JBAXXB010000177.1:0-9371 GCA_037128115.1 Bacteroidota bacterium | reverse complement strand
CCCCAAAACCCCAAAACCCCAAAACCCCAAAACCCCAAAACCCCAAATTTAGACGTTATAGAAAAAGATTATGAAGTTTATTAGTTAGCTAATAGAATAAATAATGGCATCAAATGAAGAACACATTATCAAGCCGGTAAAAGCTTTTAATGGAATAATCGAGATTGCGCTCGCCAAAGGTGAGCGAAGGGGTAAATCGTAAGTCAAAATATTGGCCAAGCCGAAGGTTACTTACAATGCCAATAACAAATCCAAATGTAGGAGCCGCCTCCATATTGAATAAGTAAGCTGAATCACAGTTCTGGTCGGGTAAGGAAAAATGGGTTTCGTTGTTATAAAACATCTTTTTCTGGTATCCCGGTTCGCTGTTAATGGTAAACAGCATTTCATTGATGCCTAACAGAAACCCGAAATGGTAGGGTTGGAGGTCATAATCAGGTTTGTTGGGCACTTGCCTCGATTGGGTGAAAACCTTGCCTGAAAAGCTTAGTAATATCAGAATAAGGAGAAATTGTGGTTTACGGAGCATGAATAGTTTGAAATGATGATAGAAAACGGTGCTTTTACCTATTTAGTATGTACGACAGCCGAACAAGGCTATATTTGTATTTCAGGCTGCCGCCTATGTTTATTTTTTACCTATATACAGGTTGGTGATCCCGAAACTCAGGCTGATAAATTCGGCCTCGCTGAATCCTGATTCCAGCATGATTTTGATAAACTGCTTATCCTGGGGAAACGCAGCTACCGATTCGGGCAGGTAGGAGTATGCTGTGCTGTGTTTCGACACCATTCTGCCGATTACAGGCAGGATAAACCTCGAATAAAAGCCAAAAAGTTGTTTTACAGGAAATTTCTGAGGTTTCGAAAATTCCAGGATAAAAGCACGTGAACCGGGTTTAAGGACCCTGCTCATTTCACTCAATCCCTTGGGCAGGTTTTCGTAGTTGCGTACCCCAAAAGCCACCATAGCCGCATCAAATTCCCCATCTTTGAATGGAAGATTCTCGGAATCAGCCTTCTGCAAGGTTATCTTGCCTCCCAGTCCAAGTTTGTTCACTTTTTCCTGCCCGATGGCCAGCATTTCTTCGGCAATATCAGTCCCGGTAATTTTTACTGCAGGTATCTTAGATGCAGCAATGGCAAGATCGGCGGTACCGGTAGCCATATCGAGTATTCGCAGGGGTTTATCCTTGTCCATCAGCCTGACCAGCTTTTTTCTCCACCCACGGTCAATCCCCATCGAAAGTAAATGGTTCAGAAGATCGTAACGGTTTGCAATGTCGTTGAACATGAGTTGCACCTGTTGTTTGCGACCAGGAGCCTGGGTGACGGGAGGTTTTGACATATTGTATGGTTTGAGTTATACTCAATATTGTAATTTAACTTAAATAAATTTGTTGGTTTGGCGTAACGGGCAGGTACAATGATTAAGGAGCCATATGTCCCTTTTTATTTCAGGCCAGCCGAAGTTCAGCAATGGCTTCCGATAGGAGCCTGGCCTTATCGACGGGAACTATTCCTGCTTGCTCGCATACCAGTCCGCCGGCAATGTTTGATAATGAAATCATCAGTATAGGGTCGGATTTTACCGCCAGGCAGAGTGCCGCAACACTGATCACAGTGTCGCCCGCACCCGATACATCGGAAATACTTCGAACCACAGCAGGTATAGTCTTTGTGACGAAACCGCCGGAATTTTTACAACTGATAAATACCCCATTTTCTGACAATGTGATCATTACCATCTGGATGTCCTGGTTTGTATGCAGTATAGCAGCAGCTTTTTGCAGGCTTTCGGATGATAACGGGTCGACCTCCGTTTTCAGTCCTTCGCTGATTTCTTTCAGGTTAGGTTTGAAAAGTGTAATGTTTTTGTATGCGGTAAAATTCTTTTTCTTTGGATCAACGGCAAGTGGAATTCCAAATTTCAAGGCTAAGGCAGTCACCCACTCTATGAGTCCGGGCGATAATACACCTTTATTATAATCCTGTAAAACGATCACATCTGGCTTTCTGTCCGAAATGATCTCTGAAATACAGTCAGTAAGTTTACCTAAATCATTATTAGTCAGGTCAGAATCGATTTCTTCATCTACCCGTAGCATTTGCATGCTGTTGCTGATGATCCTAAACTTAGTGGTAGTAATTCTCTCGTTGCTCCGTATGATGCCTTCGGTTGCGAGTCCTTTATTCTGCATCAGCGCGAGGAGTTCGTCCCCCTGTTTGTCGGTCCCGATTACTGAACAAAGAATGGCTTCGGCGTCCAGTGATTTAATATTGAGAGCGACATTGGCAGCACCGCCCAGCATATTCTCTCTCTTTTTGAGGGCGACAACCGGAACGGGGGCTTCGGGCGAAATGCGATCAACTTTTCCGATCAGGTACGAATCGACCATTACATCCCCGATCACCAGCACCCTGCACGAATTAAAACTATTGAACAGATGTGTGATATCGTTTTGTGTAATGATCATATTTATTTTAATTTCAGTAGGTTAACCAGAAATACCTGGAACTGTATATGGATTTAGTTTAATTTTGAAAGTGCCACACTTATCCGTCTGATAGCTTCGCGCAGGCTATCTTCGGAGGTGGCATAGGAAATCCGGATGCACTCAGGTGATCCGAATGCAGCTCCCGGAACAATGGCCACAAAAGCCGTATCCAGCAGGTAGTCGCATAGGTCGGAACCGGATAAAATAACACGGTCCCCGGTAGATTTACCAAAATATGAAGTGATTTCGGGGAAAAGATAGAATGCTCCATCGGGAACATTGAGGCGTATGCCCGGAACTTCCTGCAGCAGGCTGATGGCCAGGTCGCGACGGTATTTAAATGCGTCAACCATTCGTTTGATATCATCACTTTCGGCCGGATTAGTGTCCATAGCGATAATGGCAGCCCGCTGGGTTATGGAACAGGCTCCTGAAGTTATCTGGCCCTGAAGCTTATCGCATGCTTTAGCAATATCCTTATTCGCAGCCATATAGCCCAATCGCCAGCCTGTCATGGCAAAGCCTTTCGAAAGACCATTTATTACGATCACCCTGTCGAAAATAGCTGCAAATGAAGCTATGCTGTGGTGAATTCCTGTGAAGTTAATATTCTCATAAATTTCGTCAGAGATCACAAAAACCTGGGGGTGTCGTGCAAACACAGCTGCAAAAGCTTCCAGTTCTTCATAGGTATAAACAGTGCCCGAGGGGTTACACGGACTGCTGAAGATAAATAGCTTGGTAGCTGGTGTAATGGCTTTTTCAACCTGTTCGGGTGTAACTTTAAAATCAGCCTGTATGCCACCTTCAATGAATACCCCTTTTGCCCCGGCCAGCTTGATGATTTCCTTATACGAAACCCAATAAGGTGCGGGAATCAAAACTTCTTCACCGGGATTTACCAGACAAAGAATGGCGTTGGCAAGCGATTGCTTAGCCCCGGTCGATACTACGATCTGGTCGAAGGAATAATCAAGACCATTGTCGCGTTTTAACTTTCGTGCAATGGCTTGCCGGAGTTCCGGGTAGCCGGGAACCGGTGTATAATGCGAAAAATTCTGGTCGATGGCTTCCTTAGCCGCCTCCTTCACGTGTTCGGGAGTGTTGAAATCGGGTTCACCTATACTCAGGTTGATCACATCAAAACCCTGTGCACGGAGTTCGCGGCTGCGCCGCGTCATTGCCAAAGTTTCCGATTCGGCAAGCAGGTTAATCCTGTCTGACAAGTAGTTCATGCTTGTAAGTTTAAAAACATTAGTGGCAAAAGTAGAAAAATTATTATCCGAACACTCATTTTAGCTGCTTGTTTGTTAGCTAATTAACGCTGAGTAAATGTAAGGTACAATCAATCAGCGTCTTAGTTTATTGTGATTTAATCGATTATGCGAAAAACCAGGTTTCTATTTCGCCCGCAACGGCTTCGCTGCTCACTTCGGTCTCAAGTCTCGTAATAGCTGAGCTATTTTTACGAAATTTGCCCCTAAATTCTGAAGCCATGGAAACAATAGCCGAAATATTGAAATACGTTCTTCCTTCACTGGTTGTTCTGGCGACTGCCTATTACCTGTTAAAACTTTTCCTGGATAAGGAAGCCGAAAAAACGGAAATCCAAATGAAGTCCGATCTGCAGAAACTGAGTCTGCCGGTGCGGATGCAAGCCTACGAAAGACTCGTGTTGTTGCTCGAACGCATTGAGCCTGCAGGATTACTGATCCGAAGCAATGTCCCGGGGATGTCGGCCGCTCAATTGCAATCGGAACTGGTACAATCCATACGATCGGAATTTGAACATAATCTTTCGCAACAGTTGTATGTTTCGACCAAAGCCTGGGAAATGGTGCGCAATGCACGCGAAGAAACCATCAAACGGGTCAATACGGCAGCCATGCAACTTACTGGTGCTGCTACTTCAGCCGACCTGGCAAGCCTTATACTGCTCAACGATATTGATACACAGCGCTCGGCTATTAAAGATGCTCTGGATCTCCTTAAATCCGAAGCCAGGACCAATTTTTTCTGAGTCTTTGCATACCTGTTTTTACAGGAGCGACCCATATCATCCCGGATCAGATTGATATGAATTGAACTAATTACCTGATATTATGTTTAACTAAAATACAAAATAGTTAAACAATGCGCCGTTTTGAATTTACACAATTTGTTCCCTCGAGCCTGGATGTGGTCTGGGATTTTTTCTCTTCCCCTGCAAACCTTTCGCGTATCACTCCCCCCGGAATGGGCTTTTTGATCACTTCTCCGGTTCAGCCCGAAATGTATGCAGGTATGCTGATCACCTATAAGGTTAGCCCTGCCTTAGGTATAAAACTGAATTGGGTGACCGAGATTACACAGATCCGTGAGAAGAAGTTTTTTATCGATGAACAGCGGCGCGGACCTTATAGCTTATGGCACCATGAGCATCATTTTAAAGAAGTCGAGGGTGGTGTCGAAATGCACGATATCTTATATTATTGTGTCCCATTTGGTTTTCTTGGCCGTTTAGCTGACCTGGTTTTTGTTAAAAATAAAGTCAGCAGTATTTTTACTTTCAGGGAGAAACGAATCCTGGAACTTTTTCCTGGTAGGAAATAATGCAGGCTGCACATTTTTTATCTGATAAGGACTTTTGAATACGACTTTCGCAGTTCTGCTGGTTTATAGGGTATTAAAGGTTAATACCCCTGGCTTAGGGCTTATATATTGCTTTCATTCAAGTACATTTTTTTTTCTGCTGAACAAAGCCGGCCATCCTTCGTTTTACTATCTTTGAGACTATTCTCAAAATCTGTTTTTCATACTTCAAACGAAGTTTTATGCCATATTATACCAAGCAGGGGAACATTCCGGCTAAACGTCATATTCAGTTCCGGAAGCCTGGTGGAGGTCTGTACTCTGAGCAATTGGTCAGTACCGAAGGCTTTTCCGACGTATATTCCATTACTTATCATATATATTCGCCTACGCAGGTTAAGTCCATGGGTGAGCCATATGATGTTTCTCCCGAAATAGCGGTACTAAATAACACCCAGAACCGCAGTTTATTGGGATTTTCGGTAAAACCGGAAAATGATTATCTGCACAGTCGTGTGCCTGTGCTGGTGAATAACGACGTTTATATTTCCCTGGCCGCGCCCCGGTATTCCATGAAGGACTATTTTTATCGCAACGCAAGCGCAGATGAATTGCTCTTTATTCATGAAGGCAAAGGGGTGTTACGCACCATGTATGGAAATATTGCTTTCGGGTACGGCGATCATGTCGTGATTCCGCGTGGAGTTACCTACCAGATTGAATTTGAAACGGAACAAAACAGGCTTTTTATCGTTGAGTCCTATACTCCATTCCGCTTTCCTAAACGGTATGTCAACCATTCTGGGCAGTTGCTCGAAAATTCGCCTCTCTGTGAGCGCGACATCCGTGTCCCTCAAAACCTCGTTACCCATGATGAAAAGGGGGATTTCAAGATTCTGATCAAAAAGAAGGATATGATTTTCCCTTACCATTTTGCCAGCCATCCTTTCGATGTGGTGGGCTGGGACGGTTGTCATTATCCCTGGTCTTTTTCTATACACGATTTTGAGCCTTTAACGGGTAGGATACACCAACCTCCTCCCATCCACCAGACCCTGGAAGCCAATAATTTTGTTATGTGTGCTTTCGTTCCACGTTTGTATGATTATCACCCGGACTCTATTCCGGCACCCTATAACCATAGCAATGTCGATTCGGATGAAGTGCTCTATTACGTCGATGGTGAATTCATGAGCCGCAAGCATGTGGAGCGCGGTCAAATAACCCTTCATCCCATAGGGCTGGTTCACGGACCTCACCCGGGAGCGGTTGAAAGAAGCATTGGACTCAAAGAAACCCATGAACTGGCGGTGATGGTCGATACATTTAACCCGTTAAAACTTACCCGCCAGGCATTAGAAATCGAAGATAGAGAGTATTATAAATCATGGCTGGATTAGGTGATGGGATATGTGTTTTTACGATAAAATTCCAGGTTCAAGTTACGATTCAGGCTCAGGAGGGCAGAAGAAAAATACCCGCCAACCAACAGGAGGTGTATCTGGATTATAAATTTTAACTAATTTTAGATGCTTTCAAAATCAATTATATGAAAAAGATGATTTTCCTTTCATTGCTTGTTGCCTCGGCTTTTTCTTTGCGGGCTCAATCCGAAAATAAGGTCGTCATAGGCATCATCGATTCAGTTCATTCGAAAATATTGGGTGAACAAAGAAAGATTTGGGTTTATGTGCCTAATAGCGGCAATGATGGGATTTATTCCAAACAGCGATACCCTGTGGTTTATCTCTTAGACGGGGATGCTCATTTTTCTTCCGTAGTTGGAATGATACAGCAACTGAGCCAGGTTAACGGAAATACTATTTGCCCCGAAATGATAGTCGTCGGTATTCCAAATACTGACCGTACAAGAGATTTAACGCCAACACAGATCACTTCTGACCTCCCGATGATGGATAGTGCTTCATCTGTCAATTCAGGAGGTGGTGAGAAATTTATTTCATTTATCGAAAAAGAGCTGATCCCGCATATTGATTCCTTATACCCCACCCAATCGTACCGGATGTTGATAGGTCATTCTTTCGGCGGATTGACAGTAATAAATACAATAGTGCACCACACCAACCTGTTTAACTCATACGTGGCAATCGATCCCAGCATGTGGTGGGACCATTACAGGCTTTTAAACGAAGCCAGAATCGTGTTAGCTTCTAAAGAATTCAAGGGGACTTCCTTGTTTTTAGGAATCGCCAACACTATGCCCGAAGGAATGGATACATCAGCAGCTATAAATGACACTTCTCTGTATACCAAACAAATACGTTCGATATTGAAGTTGAACTCATACTTAAACGCCAATAAACAAAACGCATTAAACAGCAAATCCAAATATTATTACGGGGATGATCATGGTTCGGTACCACTCATTGCAGAATACGATGCGCTTCATTTTATTTTTAATTATTACCCTATGAAGCTTTCGATGGCTGAATATCTGGACACGAACAAAGACGTAATTTCGAAAATGGAGAAGCATTATGAAGAGATTTCCAGGCACCTTGGCTATACAGTAAAATTGCCTGAAAGCACAGTTAACGGCATGGGATACATGAAGTTGGCAGCTAAAAGCTTCGATATAGCCGAGTACCTGTTTAAACTGAATATTGCTAACTACCCGGAAAGTGCAAACGCGTTTGATTCTCTGGGTGATTTATATGCGGCAAAAGGGGATACTGAAAATGCTGTTGTAAACTTTAAAAAGGCATTATCCATTAAGGAAATGCCTGAAACAAAAACGAAACTCGGGAAATTGTTAAAGCCATAAAGAACCCAGCTGTAGCAGATCTGTTTCTCTAAAGATAGGGAAATATGCAGTTGAAATATTTATCTGAAAATGCGAATATATTCGCAGCCATATAATTGAAAATCATTGCATTAAATCAACTACTAAACCTGAAAATAAATCATGATCCAAAACGACTTTCTTCCTATCAATGGAACTGATTATGTTGAATTTTACGTCGGGAACGCCAAGCAGGCCGCTCATTATTACCAGACTGCTTTCGGATTTCAACCTTTAGCCTATGCCGGGCTCGAAACCGGGCTTACGGACCGTACCTCATACGTACTTCAGCAGGGGAAAATCCGCTTTATTCTTACAACGGCACTCACTCCTGACTCAACTATAGCAGAGCATGTGAAACAGCATGGCGATGGGGTTAAAGTAGTGGCTTTGTGGGTGGATGATGCCCGGAAATCATTTGAGGAAACCACCAGGCGAGGTGCCAGGCCATTCTTATCCCCTACGACTCAGTCGGATGCGAATGGGGAAGTGGTTCTGTCGGGGATTCATATCTATGGTGAAACAGTTCATGTATTTGTGGAACGGAAAAACTACAAAGGAATCTTCCTTCCAGGGTATGTTGAATGGAATCCGGAATACAGGCCCTCGGATGTGGGTCTGAAATACGTGGATCATATGGTAGGTAACGTGGACTGGGGCCAGATGAACACCTGGACGGAGTTTTATGCAAACGTGATGGGGTTCAGGCAGCTGATCTCGTTCGACGACAACGATATTTCTACCGAATATACCGCCCTTATGAGCAAGGTGATGTCGAACAATAACGGGTATATCAAGTTTCCTATCAATGAACCGGCGAAAGGGAAAAAGAAATCTCAGATCGAAGAATACATTGATTATTACAGAGGTTCTGGTGTTCAGCATGTTGCCATGGCAACGGATAATATTATGAAAACCGTTACGGAATTAAAAATGAGAGGAGTAGAGTTCCTTACCGTTCCTGATTCGTATTACGAAACTGTTATAGATCGCGTAGGCCTGATTGAAGAGGACCTGAAGACGCTTCAGAAGCTTGGAGTACTCATCGATCGTGATGAAGAAGGTTACCTGCTGCAATTATTTACCAAGCCGGTTGAGGATCGCCCGACAGTTTTCTATGAAATCATACAGCGAAAAGGTGCAAAATCGTTTGGGAAAGGTAATTTCAAGGCCTTGTTCGAGAGCATTGAACGGGAACAGGAGAGACGTGGGACGTTGTAGCGGAAGATAATGTGGTAATGCGGTAATGCGGTAATGCGATAATGCGGTAATGTGGTAATGCGATATTGCGGTAATGGGAAATTGAAATTCGACAAATTCGACAAGTTTGTGATTGGAAAATTGATCTGGATATTTTGAAAGGAGAGCCCATTCGACCTATAGAGCGCGAAGCATTGAACCCTTCAAACCCTTGAACCCCAAAACCACTGAACGCGCAGCATTGAACCCTTGAACTCTTCAAACCCTTGAACTCTTCAAACCCTTGAACTCTTCAAACC
>JBAXXB010000176.1:0-9380 GCA_037128115.1 Bacteroidota bacterium | reverse complement strand
TTGGATGGTAACAATTTCATTACCAGTAAGACTGGCTGGTAAATAATTACAAAATTGTTTAACTTAATTGTACATTCACTAAACAGAACAGGTGCAATTTGGTTCATTTGTTATTCAACAGGAAATGTTCAGGCAACTGCATCTGTTTGCTGCTTTTTGTAATACTTGCATAGTTCTTTGATGCCACACTCGGCGCATTTAGGTTTCCTTGCCAGACAAACATAACGGCCATGCAGAATAAGCCAGTGATGTGCAATAGCGATTTTATCTTCCGGGATATATTTCACAAGCTGCTTTTCAGTTTCAAAGGGTGTACGGGAGTTTGTGGTTAGCCCGATACGGTTCGATACCCTGAAGACATGCGTATCAACTGCCATGGCCGGAAGGTTAAATACCACTGAAGCTATTACGTTGGCGGTTTTACGGCCCACTCCGGGTAATTTCTGTAATTCGTCTATAGCCGACGGCATAATGCCTCCAAATTCAGCGAGGAGCGTACGGGCCATTCCCAGGAGATTTTTAGCTTTATTATTAGGGTACGAGCAGCTTTTTATAAGTGCAAACACCTGGTCCTCCGAAGCTTTTGCCAAAGTATTTGCATCCGGAAATACTTCGAAGAAGGGTGGCGTGATCATGTTCACGCGCTTATCGGTGCATTGTGCGGATAAAATCACGGCTACCAGCAGCTGGAAAGGCGATTTATACTCCAGTTCCGTTTCGGCTACCGGCATTGCCGTCTCAAAATAACGGATGATTTCCCTGAATCGTTCTTTTATTGAAATGGCTTTTTTCATTTCGTTTCCAATTTACCATAAGTGCCAGTGCTCCGGATTAAAACATTCAAACCCGATATTCCCCTGGCAAGAGACACTCTATCATTTACGAAAGTGTGAGTCTGCCGCTAAAGTACAAAACCCCGGCTTTTAAACAAAAAAATCCCGCAGCTTGCGGGATTGTATTGTTAAACTTTAGATTTTGCTCAGTTAATTCAGAATCACATAACAGGTTTCGAAATCATTACAATGTAAAACCTGCAAAGCCTTTGAATAACTTATCAGCAACTTGACCGCAACCGGGCCTGGTGTAATATCCAGGGATTTTTTCTGAAGGGTTGTGTTCGAAGAATCAGTAAAGAGGGTAGAGAGTTTTATCATCTATTGGGTTTTGTTAAACTTAATACCCAAAAAACGTCGAAGCCTACCTCATTATTGTATTATCCCGAAAAATATTTTACGTTACACCGTAAGTATGATCTCTTTGCTATCGATGAGTTTCCGAAGGTTGATCAAAGCATAGCGCATACGGCCCAAGGCAGTGTTGATACTGACGTCCGTCTGTTCTGCAATATCCTTAAAACTCATATCGCTGTAATGACGCAGCAGTAGAACTTCACGCTGTTCATCAGGCAGGTAATCGATGAGTTTGCGGACATCCTCATAAATCTGGTCCACAATCATCCTGTCCTCTATGGAATCATCCACAATGCGCAGGTTATCGAAAATATCCCCGTCTTCGGAATTATTGTCGACTACCGGCAATCGTTTCGATTTGCGGTAATGATCAATGATCAGGTTATGTGAGATTCGCATTACCCATTGAATAAACTTCCCTTCTTCCTTATAAATACCCGAACGCAGGGTATTGATAACCTTGATAAAGGCATCCTGAAATATGTCATCAGCCAGATGTTTATCCCTGACGACGAGCAGAATGTATGAGTAAACCTTTTGCTTGTGCCTGTTAATCAGAACTTCAAGACTAAATTCATTACCGGCGAGATAGTTGCTTATAAGCTCCTGATCGCTAACAATGGGGGTTGACATGGTACCTCCGTATTGGTTAGTAACTATTTGAGATTAAGAGCGTAGAAAGCTGTCGATAATGGTCTGTTTTAGTTAAAAATGAATGAATCAGGCGGTGAAAAGTAATATATGTTTTTCAATATTATTACTTGAGAGTTGCAAATATACAACATCTGTCCGTCGGATTGTGAATTATTGTTAAAATTATTTTTTTTATTCTTAACAAATACTGATAATATCTTAACTAAACATCAGGTAATCAAAAGAATAAAAGGTATAAAAAATCAGCATAAAGTCACATCTTGATGAACAGAATTTATGATTTTAGTGTGTTTTACCGTACTTTTTGTACGAAATGTGAGTAGCTTTGCAGCCAGCGAACCAACTCTTGGTATCTCCTTCTCAACCTTGGTCCGCTTTTATTCTGATGATAAAACGCCATGATGCTTCCCGACATTGACCAGTTAGACCCAAAGAAATACATTCTAGTAAAAGGTGCACGGGTAAACAACCTTAAAAATATTTCTGTTGCCATTAAACGCAATAAGCTGGTCGTAATCACGGGTTTGTCAGGTTCCGGCAAATCATCCCTCGCATTCGATACCTTGTATGCCGACGGCCAGAGGCGCTACGTGGAAAGCTTAAGTTCGTATGCCCGCCAATTCCTCGGAAGAATGAGCAAGCCGGAGGTTGATTATATCAAAGGCATTTCTCCTGCCATTGCAATTGAGCAAAAGGTGAACACCCGTAATCCGCGATCTACGGTTGGCACATCTACCGAAATATACGAATACATCAAACTGCTTTTTGCCCGTATCGGCAAAACATTTTCGCCGGTTTCGGGTGAACTTGTTACCAGGCATACGGTTACCGATGTGGTTAATGCCATCATGGGCCAGGCAGCCGGTACTTCGGTTATGCTTTATAGTCCTATGTATAAAAAGCAGGACCGCACTATGAAAGACGACCTGACTGTAGTTCTCCAGCAGGGCTTCAGCAGGGTGCTGTACAAACAGGCCATACTTAAAATAGAAGATATTCTGCAGGAAACTGAAAAATTTGGATATGATGAAATGTTTATCCTGGTTGATCGTTTCACTATTAATCCATCGGATGAAGATCTTCCTTCAAGGGCAGCCGATTCGGCCCAGACCGCATTTTTCGAAGGAAACGGCACCTGCCTGCTTAGCCTCGAATATGATTCCATTTCCGGGCAGCAGGAATTTTCAAACCGTTTTGAGCTGGATGGAATTACATTTGAAGAACCCTCCGTCCATTTATTCAGTTTCAATAATCCATTCGGCGCCTGTAAGACTTGTGGAGGATTCGGCAGCGTTATCGGCATTGATGAAGACCTGGTGATCCCCGACAAAAGCCTCTCCGTTTATGATGATGGAGTAGCCTGCTGGAAAGGAGAGAAAATGAGTGAATACAAACACACGCTTATCACTCACGCTCATAAGTTTAATTTCCCGGTTCATAGCCCTTATTATAAACTCACACCCGATCAAAAGAAATTGTTGTGGACTGGGAATAAGTATTTCGAAGGCATATACACTTTTTTCGAAATGGTTGAAAGTCAGACCTATAAAATCCAATATCGGGTAATGCTCTCGAGGTATAGGGGGAAAACTGTCTGCCCTGACTGCCTTGGGACACGCCTCAGGAGTGATGCGAATTATGTTAAACTGAACGAAAAATCGATTACCGACCTGGTTTTAATGCCTGTTTCGGAATCGCTGAATTTCTTCAACGCCATACAGCTTACTGAATATGAGCATCTTGTAGCTGACCGCCTACTTATTGAAATAAAGAACAGGCTGGGCTTTCTCTGTGAAGTCGGCCTTCCTTATCTTACATTGAACCGACTCTCCAATTCACTGTCAGGAGGCGAATCGCAACGCATCAACCTGGCTACCTCACTCGGCAGCAGCCTGGTGGGATCACTCTATATTCTCGATGAACCCAGCATTGGCCTACATCCCCGCGACACACACCTGCTGATCAAGGTTTTGAAAGGCCTGCGGGATATGGGAAATACGGTTATCGTAGTCGAACACGAAGAAGAAATCATTAAAGCTGCCGACCAGGTCATAGATATAGGTCCTTTGGCCGGAAGCCATGGAGGCGAACTGGTTTTCCAGGGAACTTACAATGAAATTTTGACGGATGAAAAAAGTCTGACAGGGTTATATCTTTCAGGCAGAAAATCAGTGCAACTCCCGTTAAGCCGCAGGCCATGGAATGATTATATTGAAATTAAAGGGGCCCGTGAACATAACCTGAAAGGCATTGATGTTAAATTCCCGCTCAAAGCCATGACCGTGGTCACTGGGGTGAGCGGTTCAGGCAAGACAACACTGGTAAAGCGGATTCTCTACCCTGCACTCAAAAAAATATATGGAGGTTATGGGGAGCGCTCTGGCCGTTTCGACCGCCTGGAAGGCGATTATGACCTGATCACTGCCGTGGAATTGATAGACCAAAACCCTATCGGCCGTTCATCGAGGTCAAATCCTGCCACTTATGTCAAAGCGTTTGATGACATAAGGAGCCTTTATGCCGAGCAACAACTTTCAAAACTTCGTGGATACAAACCCGGATATTTTTCGTTCAATGTTGAGGGTGGCCGTTGTGAGGAATGTGAGGGCGAAGGCATAGTTACTGTTGAGATGCAGTTTATGGCAAATCTTCACCTGACTTGCGACAGTTGCAAGGGGAAGAGATATAAAGATGAAGTGCTGGACGTTAAATTTCAGGAGAAAACCATCTCCGACATCCTGGATCTGACTATAGAACAGGCTATTGATTTTTTTGCAGGCACTGCCGAAAAGAACACCAACGCCGCGCGTGTAGCTGCCAAGCTAAAACCCCTGGCCGATGTCGGGTTAGGTTACCTGAAACTGGGGCAATCTTCCGATACATTTTCGGGTGGAGAAGCCCAACGTATCAAGCTCGCCTCTTTTCTGACCAAGGGCACCAACGACTCCCCTACCCTGTTTATATTCGATGAGCCCACTACCGGGCTTCATATGCATGACATAAACCGGTTGTTGTCAGCATTTAATGCTTTGCTGACCAAGGGTCATTCGGTGATTGTTATTGAGCATAACCTTGATGTAATCAAGACTGCCGACTGGGTGATTGACCTGGGCCCTGAAGGAGGTGAAAATGGCGGATTTGTACTGTATGAAGGCACACCGGAGGATATGATCAGAACAGAGTCGTCGTATACAGCCAATTTTCTAAAAACCAAATTCTAATCCTTTTCATTAATCAAACTTTTCCTCTCAGCGTAGTATTATTTTCATAGATTTGCCAGTGACTAATACAAATCAACATTATGAAAAAAATCTATGCTTTAACACTTTCACTCATGCTCTGCATATCGTTTGGGTATGCACAAACTACTTTGTTCTCGGATACTTTTGAATCCTACACGGCAGGATCAAAACTCGTTCAGCAGGCACCCGGAACGGACTGGACAACCTGGAGCAATGCTCCCGGCGGAACCGAAGACCCTCTGGTTTCGAATGCACAGGCAAATACCGGCACTAAATCGGTGAAAATTGCTCCCAACAATGACCTGGTCCTGAAACTGAACGACAAAACCACCGGCCGCTACCAGCTGAAATTTTTCACCAAAACTCCCTCCGGTAAAATAGGGTATTTCAACGTACTCCAGGACTTTGCTGCAGGTAACAGCCTATACGGTTTGGAAATTTATTTCAATGCTAACGGAACCGGGACTGTAAATGCGGGTGGCGCAAATTCGGGCGCTTTTGTTTATTCACAGGGTTCCTGGGTTTCAATAAACATCATTATTGATGTGGATGATGACTTTGCTACTTTATATGTAAACGATACCGAAGTGGTAAGCTGGAAATGGAGCAGCGGTTCGGCCGGTGCAAATACGTTACACAAACTGGATGCCGTCGATTTTTACGGTCCTGCCACTGGTGGAACGGCTGAAACCTATTATGATGACGTTACTTTTATTGAGCAACTTCCACTTGGTGGTCCGTCGAACCTGGTTGCTACGGCCACAGGATCTGATGTTGCCTTAACCTGGGATGGACCTGCTTCGGGTTCACCCACCAATTATGCGATTGTTCGCAATGGCAAGGTTATTAATGCCACCACCACCACTACCAACTATTCCGATCTGCATGTGTATCCCGGTGACTACCAGTACGAGGTAAAAGCACATTATTCCGGTCTTGGGTATTCTCCATCGACCAATAAGGCTCAAACCTCCATTGCAGGTGGAATAGACCGTACAAAAGTACTTTATGAAATTGCAACCGGCACCTGGTGCCAGTACTGCCCGGGAGCAGCAAAAGGTGCCGACGACATGGTAAGCCACGGGCATGATGTTGCTATAATTGAATATCATTCGGGTGATGTATATGAAATCCCTGTATCAACAGCACGGGTGGCTTACTACAATGTTACCGGGTTTCCAACCACAGAAGTTGATGCAACTCTCGAAATGGTAGGGGGAAACGCAACCACTTCATTGTATCCGTCATTTCTTGCCATGTACAATCAGCGCAGGCCGGTACCCTCAGTCCAGATTATGAATAAAACTGTAGAACATCTCACTGGTGACATGTATCGCGCAACTGTTACAATTCAGCAGGTGAGCGACTATTTCCCTTCCGGCCTTGTATTGCATACAGCACTCACGGAATCGCATATTCCCGATGTATGGCTTGGTGGTCTCCAGGAAGTGAATTTTGTTTGCCGAGGTATGTTTCCTAATGAATCAGGAACCGCACTGGATTTCTCGACTTCCAACACACTGACTTTTACTTTCGATTTCCCGGTAACCGGATATGTATTTGCAAACCTGGAATTTATCGCATTTGTCCAGTACGCACCTACCAAGGAAATTGTACAATCTGTTTCGCACCTGATGCTTTATACCGGCATCCAGGAAGATCCAAAACTCACTATGACAGTGTATCCTAATCCTGCCACCGATTTTATCACGTTACAGACAAACAGCCAAAAACCAGTAAACTACACTATAACGGATATTTTAGGTCAAACTATGATTTCACAGACCCCGGTATCATCAGAACTGACCCGGGTTAATGTATCAAACTGGAATCCAGGCGTTTATTTTGTTAAGACGAATGATGGTTACACAAGAAAATTTGTAGTTTCCCATCGCTAGAAGAATATTTCTGCAGAAAAGAGCCTGGATTCGTCCGGGCTTTTTTTATGCGCATACTGGTCGTAATACCCTGTGTTATTTTAAAGCCAGGACGTAAAGTATTGAATGTAAGACAATAATAATCATTCAACTTCATTTTTAAAAGGCAAATAGCGTTCTTCTACTGTTGATCTCTCATTTTTCATCTCTTCTTTCTCACTTCTCCGGTATAACCTGAAGTTAGACAAATCTTTCCTGTAGCACTTAAGATGCGCTCAGGCGAATACCTATATTTTTATATAATTCTTGTACCCAATATCAACACCTGTGTATTTTCTTAACCAGGATTTAAACCTGTCCTTCAATCCAAGTTGATTGAATGCGGGATCAAAATCAAATTTCCAGTTTTTCTCAGCAATACGAGGAAGCATCACAGACGGGTGTGTTCCTGGAAATAACGCCAATGCATCAATTCCGGAGTAATCAAATTCTGTGGCCTTTTTGACATTCTTTTTAAGCCAACCGTCAGGATGCCAGAGTTTATGAAAATTTTCCTGTTTGCGTTGCATAGCTGCGGGTTCTTTTACCCATCCATAGTGGTACATGCATGCATTTGCCGGTTTTACCCTGAGTTTTTCGTTATCTCCTTTGCGGAATCCCTGGGCATCACGATAAGAAAATATTTTGTCGGATTTACGTATTATCCTGATTTCGTGAGGATACCATTTCGCGGATGTGCCCACAAAATCATATGAACCATAAAAATGCAGGTAATCGAAAAGCAAACCGTCCACTTCCGGATGATCCTTCCACTTGAGCATCGCCTTCCGAATGGGTTCCAGATATTGTTCATGCACTACCTCGTCGCCCTGAATGTAAAAGGCCCAATCAGTGTCATCGGCAATAGCACGGTAGGCTTTGTCTGTTTCAAGTGCAAGAACCCGGCCTCCTTCCCTCAGGGAATCATCCCAAACGGTTTCAACAATACGTATTTTTTTTGGTTCAATTTCCCTGATCAACTTCAGCGTAGCATCATCCGAATTACCAATGGCTACAACAAAATCATCACAAACAGGTAATATGGACCGTATTGCTTCGACAACCGGGTAGTCGTAAATCAATGCATTACGGATAAAGGTGAAGCCTGTAACTTTCATTCAGTAAGTTTAAGGATGCAAAGTTAACAATTCCCTGTTATGGCATTTGGCCTTAATGTATGATACAAATTTCCTGGTATTATCTGTGGAAAGATACCTGAGTAACTAATCCAAACCTAATTATATATAAATTTACAGACAGTAAAACTGAGCATTATGCGTATTCATTACTTCCAGCACGATCATTTCGAAGACTTAGGTTACATAGCCGATTGGGCCATAAGTCGCGGCTTCACAACCTCCGTTACCAGGTTCGACCTATATCCCGAATTCCCAACCCATGATGAATACGACTGGCTCATTGTTTTGGGTGGAAAAATGAGTGTAAATGATTCGGCAGATTTTCCCTGGCTTGCCGAAGAAATAGATTTCATCAAAGTTTCTATTCTGCAAGGGAAAATTGTGATTGGGATTTGCCTGGGCTCACAATTGGTAGCAAAAGCGGCAGGGACTGAAGTATTCAGAAATGCGGAACCGGAGATGGGATTCTGGCCGGTGAAATTCTCAGCTGAAGCATCAAGGGACATTGTTTTCAGGCATTTCCCGGCTGAACTCCAGGTGCTCCATATGCACTTCGATACTTTCACCCTCCCGGAACAAGCCGTGAATATGGCTAGCAGCGAGGTAACCTCCTGCCAGGCCTTTCGTCTTGGCGAACGGGTATTTGCTTTCCAGTTCCATTTCGAAGTCAGCCCGGAAAATGTTGCAGGATTTATTAGTGCAGTAGAACCGGAAATCATCAGTGGAAAGCATACTCAATTGGCTGAGCAAATGCTTTCTTTATCAGGATATTGTACCGGAAATAATCTCATTTTCAAAAAGGTACTCGACGAAATATATACACTCAGCCCGGCTTAAAAGGTAAGTTTGTAAACAAGGCTACTAAAAATAAAGGTCATGCCCGAAATAAAAGATATGCAAACAATCAGTTAACAACCAGTTTACCGGTTGAAACAGGAATGCCGCTTGAGATGAAGCGATAAACATACATTCCTTTAGAGAGTCCTTCCCTGCTGATCATGCAGCCATTTCTGATATCTTTTAACCAGAGGACTATCCTCCCGCTCATATCCGTCACCAACAGATCCAATTGCATAGTATTAGCAGGTAGACGTATGCTTGCTTTTTCGGAAATTGGGTTAGGGAATAGGGAATAGGGCTCTGAAGGATTCGCCTTTGCTATTGAGGTAACTAACAAGCAGGAAGTGGGGTCGCCTGTGAGTGCCGGCTGACCGTTTACCGAAAAACATTCGAGCATAG
>JBAXXB010000175.1:0-9474 GCA_037128115.1 Bacteroidota bacterium | reverse complement strand
TTGCACAGATTTACACAGATCAGTAGGGTTGTTCGCTAAAGCTTCCAACGATATGTCCACAGATTGCACAGATTTACACAAATGAGTAGGGCTGATCGCGGATCACTTTCAAAAGTTGGGGAGTAAAAGAAAAAAAAATTAACCTATATTTTTATTTCGTCCTTTTGTCTTGATACAAAAGGACCAAAAAATCAAGGCTTTATATAAATTTTACACATCTGTACGCCTTGGTAAAGCTCGCAAAACAAGGCTTGGGAGATTTGAACCTTATCCGGACAGCACGTAAAGCTGTGTTTTGCTACGCACATGCCCGCGCCTTTTACCTTCGGCTACAGCTGTTGTAAAATTTCTATAAGGCCGGTCCTTACACCCTAAAAATTATACTTAAAAGTCAAATCCATGTTCCCCAATGTTGCCATTAAGAATAAATTGCTTTGTAGGGATCGGCCTTATACGATTTACTCACGCTTGCTTATTTTTAAAGGAGCTCATGAGATCGCTGCGCTAAGTTCTTTGTTACTTTCTTTTAAATCAAGTTAAAAGAAAGTAAGGAAAAATGAAATTATATTCCAATCTAAACTTTCAGAAATCTTCAATACAATTATTAAATCCCCAAGTTTTGATTCTGATCAATAAAAAGCACTACAATGAGTCCGGCATTTACAAACAAACACTGATCGAAATTCGCCATTCACAATTCCTGACTTGTTTTTGAACGGGCACTTCCAAATTCAAAGTGTAATTATCAATTCACCACTACAATAGCTGCAAGCTAATATTATAAGTATAGCTATTTACCCATAAGGACTATAACAAAACTAATAATCAGGCCATCAATATGGCTGCACTACAACTTTAAAGTCAGCGACTTTTCGGCCTTGCATTTGTAAAACCAGTAAATATACTCCGGCCTTGTAAGCTTTTACGTCCACCACAAGCCTACCTTGTAGATTACTGGTTTTTTGAAAATAAACCTCCTGGGATAAGGAATTGAATATTGTAACTTCGTCAAATAATTGAAGTACCGAATTGTCCCATTCCACATATACTTTATCTCTCGAAGGATTAGGATAGACCCTGGCTAATGCTTTGCTCATTTCTGTAATCCTGTTGAAGAGCCGGAAACTAGCCGTTAAACTTCGATGATCAGAAACCTGGTAACTATAATCAGGATTGACAGATACCATTGATCCCGCCTCGGTCCACTTCTCAAACTCCCATCCAGGGTAGGCAATAGCATGAACAGTTGCTAACGAATCAACATGGTAGGTGCCACAACCGGTTGTATACCCTCCTTCCGGTGGGCTCGCAATAGTACTAGTTACATATTGTATGCCTGGCTGGTAAAATACTGCCGCCAGGTCTCTTGAGGAATTAACCACAAATGAATAGATGGAATTTGTTGAAACGGGGTTACAGTTTTCAGTCCATTCGTAAAACGCCCAGCTTTTGCCTGATACAGCTGTGACAGTGGCTGTGGAACCATAAGGATACATTCCACTCCCGGTTGTTGTTCCGCTTCCGGCAGGAATGGCATTTGCAGTTATCATGAAATCCTGTGGTTCAAAGTTGGCTACCATGTTCCTGTTTCCTGTTACTGTAAAAGAATAGATTGAATAAACAGTAATAATATTCCCATTTTCCGTCCAGTTGGTAAAACTATAACCGGTATTCGACATTGCCGAAACCGTAGCCTGCTGCCCCGTAATATAATTCCCGCCACCTGAAGTTATTCCTCCATTGAATGGAAATGATGTTGTAGTAACCTGGTAAGTTGGCAATTGGGTAAAATTGGCAGCATAGGATTGGTTTGAGTTTACTGTAAAAACAAATTCGGGTGAAGTGGAAACGATATTGCCGTTTTCTGTCCAGTTCAAAAATGTCCAGTTACTGTTTGCTGTTGCATTCAGCGTGACTTGTCCGCCATAAGCATACGTGCCTCCACCGCTTGTGGTGCCACCATTTACCGGGTTTGCTGATGTCGAAATAGTAAATTGTTGAAGCAAGAAATTGGCAACTAAATATCTTGCCCCTGACACTGTGAATGAATAGTTGGCCTCGGTTGAAACAATGTTTCCATTTTCGGTCCAGTTTGTGAAATCATACCCGGTATTGGCTGTAGCCGTTACTGTAGCCATTTGGCCGATGTAAAAACTCCCTCCTCCGGTTGTTTCACCTCCGGCAAAAGGCGACGAACTGGTCGTAACCAGGAAGGTTGGAGTTGCAGTAAAATTGGCAACTAAAACTCGATTTGAATTAACGTAAAAGGAATATGCCTGAGATAGTGAAACAATAACCCCGTTTTCGGTCCAGTTTGCGAAGTTCCAGTTGCTGTTTGGTATCGCAGTCACCATTGCCTGCACACCGTAATTGAAAGTACCGTCACCGCTCGTTATTCCTCCGGTTGGTGGATTTGAACTTGTAGTAATATTGAATTGCTGTAATTGGAAATTGGCTACCAGGTTTTTGGCAACGGAAACTGTAAATGAATAGGATGGATTTGTCGAAACCACATTTCCATTCTCAGTCCAGTTGGTAAAATTATACCCAGTATTTGCTGTTGCCGTAACTGTTGCTGATTGTCCGGAGTAATAATTCCCACCCCCTGCAGTTGCGCCTCCATCTGCAGGAGATGAGGCAGTAGTTATAAGGAAAGTGGGTAATTGTGTAAAATTAGCTACCAGCGATCGGTTCGAATTAACCGTAAACGAATATGCTGGTATTGTGGAAACTACATTGCCGTTTTCTGTCCAGTTAAGGAAGGTCCAGTTGCTGTTTGCTATTGCTGTTACTGTAACAGGCGTACTATAATTGTATGTACCGCTTCCACTTGTTGTTCCTCCGGCTGTTGGAGCCGAGGAGGTTGAAATGATAAACTGCTGTTGAGCAAAGTTAGCTTTCAGGTTTCTGTTAGCATTTACTACAAATGAATAGCTGGTGCTGGTTGAAACTACGCTGCTGTTTTCTGTCCAGTTAACAAAGTCAAAACCGGCATTGGGATTGGCACTTATTGTTGCCTGCGATCCGTAAATATACGAACCGTCACCAGTTGTGTTTCCGCCTGAAACAGGAACAGATGAAGTAGTAATTGTATAAAAATAGCCAGCCGTTTGATTGGCAGGATTTCCGTCAGCTGTTGAATCGTTATATTGCTCGGCACCGGGGACTCCTGTGTATTCGCAAACCATAACACGATAATCATTACCGGGAATCAAATTAGTAACACTAACGCCATTGTTATGAGCAGTGCCGTTAAAAACACAATACCAGCCTGTTGAGCCTACCTGTGTACCGGAACCAAAATTTGTATTGGCAGTATAGGCAGTATGATTAATCGGCGCAACTGTACCGTTATTTCCTTGCTTTATAAAGACCGCTCTTTTCGCACCGCTTCCATCCACCCAGTTAACAGTCATCTGGTTATTTTGCAAACTGATAAAATCTATGTTGGTTGCCTGGGCGGTAGTGATTGAATCATTATAAACTCCTAATTGTGTAAAAAAAGGTATGCTACCATCGTAAACATTGAAATCATGAATTTTGTTAAAGCTATTATCAATAGGATTCCATTCAAAACTTACTCCATAATTGTATGTTCCGCCATAACTTGTCAAACCATAAAACTTTCCATTAGATAGAGTCAAAGTGCCTTGAGGTTTGTTGCCTTTAATTGTTCCATCAAAATCTAACTTTTTGTTATAGATGTTCGTATTTGGATCATATTCGAAAATAACGCCCATATTATTTAATCCTCCATAGGCTGTCATCCCATAACATTTGCCATTAAACATATTCATAGAACCATTTGGTTGACAACCAGTGGACGCACCACCTGAAAAATCGAATTTCTTTGCATAAACATTAGAAACGGGATCCCATTCAAAGATGACACCATAATTACTAGTGCCGCCCTTATTTGTCATACCATAAAATTTCCCATTAAGCTCTACTAATTGGTCAGTTGGAGTGCTTCCATCAATTTCATTTGTGAATTCTATCTTCTTAATAATAGCATTTGTTAATGGGTTCCATTCAAAGATGACACCTCTACCATTATAACCACCTCCAATTGTTGTTCCATAGAACTTCCCATTGCGTTGAATTAAAGTTCCAATCGGGCTACTTCCATAATTAGAGCCATCGAAATTTATCTTATTAGTAATATAATCAGTAGATGGATCCCATTCAAATATCACTCCCAGACCATAAGCCCCTCCTGCGAATGTCATTCCATAAAATTTTCCATTCCAATAAGATAAGGATCCATAAGGATTTCCGCCACTATAGAATGTCCCTGTAAGTTCTACCCTTTTTACATACGAACCGGTTGAAGGATTCCATTCAAAGATTACTCCATTTGCACCTTCACTCCCATTGAATGTCATCCCATAGAATTTCCCATTCAACAGTGTTAAAGACCCATAAGGACATGTTCCAAATGCAGAACTAAAAAAATCAATCTTTTTGTTGTAAAGATTAGTCGCAGGATCCCACTCAAAAATGACGCCATAAGCATTTTTACCCCCTGCGAATGTCATGCCAAGCATTTTCCCATTATGAACTATTAAAGATCCGGTTGGATTTCGTCCATTAGAACTACCAACGAAATTAATTCTTTCGGAAAAGACATTTGTTGAAGGATCCCACTCGAAGATTTCACCACAGCTAGCTAATCCACCAATAAAGGTCATTCCATATAATTTCCCGTTATACAGGGTTAGGTCTCCATAAGGATTACTTCCATGTGGAGAACCCGTGAAATTTATTTTCTTTTCAAATATGTCCATAACAGGATCCCATTCAAAAATAACTCCCAAATCATTAGTTCCACCAGTTTCAGTCATACCATATAATTTCCCGTCCTTTAGTGTTAAGGAACCTTTTGGACGTCTACCTTTTAATGTACCATCAAAATCAACTTTCTTTAAATAAATATTTGTTATCGGATCCCATTCAAAAATCACTCCGGCTGTATAATTTACTCCACCCGATGTGGTCATACCATAAAACTTCCCATTATAGAATGTCAACGAACCTTCAGGAGATGCTCCATTAAGGTTGGAATTGAAATTTGATTTTTTAGTAAAGATATTTGTAACCGGATCCCACTCAAAGATGACACCATATCCAATTCCACCTTGTTGGGTCATTCCATAGAATTTTCCGTTATAAAGAGTTAAAGAACCATATGGTCGCGCTCCCTTTGTAACTCCATCAAAGTCGACTTTTTTGCTATAAATATTCGTAATAGGATCCCATTCAAAAATGACGCCATAGCTATTAACGCCACCATTAGGTGTCATCCCATAAAATTTCCCATTAAAATATGTTAAGGAACTATATGGTGAATAACCATCCGTATAATTGAATTCATATTTCGATGTTATTGAATTTGTTGCAGAATCCCATTCGAAAATTAACCCCATGTTTAATGTTCCACCTGATGCTGTCATTCCATAAAATTTCCCATTCCCGCCATATGTCAAATTCCCATGTGGTGACTTCCCCTTTATCATAACAGGGAAAGTGTAATCAACTGTTTGCTCAGATGTTGTTCGGTCGAAATGAAATATTACACCTGCACCATCGTTTCCGCCCGCTCCTGTTACACCATAAAGCAGGTTAGAGTTTTGAGCAGTTAAATTGGTTTGAAAAAGAAAGCAGAAACTATAAAATAAAACTGCCGGGAGGAGTTGGTAAAAGATTGTTTTCATGGGAGTTTAAGCGTTTATTTTAATCTATATGTTTTGAAAAGTAATATATTTTACTAATTATGATGTTACTTTTAGTATTTTCAACTTATCGGAATTGAAATTTTATTATCCATCCGCTTTGACAAATGTAGTTAAAGATATCAAATACCATAACTAGTAATTAACCTTTGTCAATCCTGAAGAAACATGAAAAGGATTTGACTAAATAGCGATGGAATTGCAAGAATGCAAAAGTCCTTGCAAGGGGAAATCATGGAAGAGGTATGCTTTTGTGGCAAGTATCAACCTGCTAGAGGCCTGCTCACAATCCTCCCATTGCCTGTTTCAACCCCTTTTCCGGCCACATCAAACCCGAACCCACACATATCAAGCCATACAATTACAAAATCAAACCCGGCGTTTCGGAGACCAAGCCCGAAATAACAAAAACAAGCCTGTCTTTTACGAAATCAAGTCCTAAATCTCCTAAACCAAGCCCGAAATAGTTAAAATCAAGTTTGCCTTATCTGAAATCAAACCCGGTATTTTAGTTACCAGGTACGTAATTACAAAAGCGAGCTTATTGCCTACGAAATCAAGCCCGGTATTTCTCTGAACAAGCCCGAAATGGCAAAAACAAGCTTACCATTTACAAAACCAAGCTTTGCAATGCCAAATACAAACTGAAGTTCATGGTTTTCATCCCTGCCGGTTTAAAAAATAAAGCTGAACCCTGCTTAAAAGAGTCCTTAAACAAATAGATAGAGCCCAATACACTCAATATCAGCCTGGGGCATCTAAATTAAATATTTGCTTCAAGTGAAAAAAACCTTAAAACTGTCGTAAATTTGTTTTCAATCCGGGTACATTAACGGGATACCCTTACCTTGTCAAATGATTATATTCTGTTCACATTAAAAATAGGAGATAAAAAAATGGCAAATCCTACTATCCGTATTACTATTCCTAAGCGGCCAGCTGATCTGATAAGCCTGGCTAAGAAAATAAACAAAAAACACCTGGCTGATGGCACGGCCTCACCGCTCCTTTTATTGCAAACCAATTCCTGGAGCGAAGCAGGACCTGTCACCGACCAGTGTTTCGCGGCTCACGAAGAGGCCGAGTCCTTAACTCGTCAGGCAGAAGAACTCTATCGTAAACGCGATGCTTTGTTAGACCAGATTGATGCGGCGGTAAAAGCCAGCCGCGATTTATTGCTTGGAATTTACCACGAAGAACCAAAAACCCTGGGCCAGTGGGGGTATGAAGTTAACGATACTCCACATTTGCCTGAAAAAACTGCAAACTAATCACACTTTATCAAGGTAAGGGTATAAATACGGGCCAGGGTGCAAAAGAAATTTCACCCTGGTCTCTTTTTTGCCTGCTTCCAAATGCAGCTCCGAATAAAGATGGGCATTCACCTGCGCGATGCCGGGCATGTCGATTCTGGGAATAAACCAGGAATTTATTTTTAAACAGGGCATAATCAAGGCTTTCGCCTTCTAAAACCACCCAATACAGGAAATATAATAATTCCCTACTATTGCGAAGTTCAGAATCATAAACTGAGAATAAAAAAAACAGGTTAAATCCAGGTTTCGGGTTTTAGTCCTGATACCTTCGACACAGTTTCTATTTGGGAAATTATCCTGTGCGGAAATTAGCTCTACGGTTTTTAAGGTCTTAACCCACTACCTTGAACTTCACTCCCATCAAATATCTTTTCCCTGCTTGCAGAAATATTGAGGGTTAAATCAGTATCCCGCATTACTCTTAACAAAACTTCCCGTATGTATTTGACCCTAATTCTCCTACCTGAAATGCGACGGGAAGTAGTTTAGAACAAATCTAAATTACTTCATATATACTTTAGTACATATATTATCAGTAATTTTGTGATTGATAAGGTACTGCAGAAGTTCCTGTTTAACAAATTAGTAATCAATCCCTTAAACTATGAAGAACAAACAACTACCCTTGATTCTCGCTTTCGCAGGCATCCTTCTTTTCAGTAGCTATTCCATGATGTACCCCAGCGGTGCTCCAGCAGCCAAAACAGGTTCACCGGGTGACGGATCCAACTGTTCTTCCTGCCATGGAGGAAGCGCCAGCACTACCGCGGGGCAAATTACCTCCAATATCCCGGCCAGCGGTTATGTACCAGGCCAGACCTACCAGATTACAGCAACCAATCCCCTCACCGGTTCAGGCAAATTCGGATTCGAGGTTTCACCTCAGAATGTTGCCGGCACCCAACTCGGAACCCTGGTGGCAGGCACAGGCAGTAAATTGGTGAGTGGCTCAAAATATGTAACCCATTCGAATGCGAACAGTTCGACCAGTACCTGGACATTCGGCTGGATAGCCCCTGTTGCCGGTACAGGGCCTGTGACTTTTTACGGCGCTTTTGCCAGGAATTATACCGGGGCAACCACTCTTAGTTCCCTCACTGTGCAGGAAGCCGCTTCAACCCCGGCAGCAGCCGGAACTATTACCGGCCCCGCCAGCGTTTGTTTAAACAATACCGAATCCTACTCCGTAGGCACCATTGCCGGTGCTACCGGTTATGTTTGGACTGCCCCTGCCGGTGCTACCATTATGAGCGGGCAAGGAACAACATCAGTGAGCATTTCTTACGGTTCTGCAGCCGTTTCGGGAAGCGTAAGTGTATATGGGACCAATGGTGCCGGTAACGGTCCTGCTTCCAACCTTTCGGTTACAGTTAATACAGCCCCGGTAGCTGCAGGCAATATTGCCGGCAGCAACAACCCCTGCCAGACCACCTCACAAACCTATTCGGTAAGCAATGTGGCAGGTACAACCTATACCTGGACTATCCCCTCAGGTTCCGTGATATCGTCGGGACAAGGAAGCAGTTCGATCAATGTTAATATAGGCGCTGGCAACGGCAATATAACCGTGGTACCTTCCAACCTTTGCGGAACAGCAGCTGCATCAAGCCTTGCGGTAACCGTTAGCCCGGTGCCAGCTGCTCCAGGCAGCATTACAGGTGTAAATTCACCCTGCCAGGCTACTACGCAGGCCTATTCGGTTACCGATGTGCCGGGCATAACTTATACCTGGAACGTTCCATCAGGATCGGTAATAACCTCAGGACAGGGCACTAATTCAGTGAATGTAACCGTGGGCGCTTCCAGCGGAAACGTTACCGTAGTTCCTTCCAACACATGCGGCAATGGTACTGCCTCAAACCTCCTGCTCACGGTGAACCCGGTGCCTTCGCAACCCGGCAGTATTGCCGGCAGCGCCAGTCCCTGCCAGGCAGCCGCACAAACCTATTCCGTGACAAACACAGCTGGTGTGACCTACACCTGGTCGGTTCCGTCAGGCTCCACAATAACTTCGGGGCAAGGCACCAGCTCTATCAATGTCAGCGTTGGTTCAACCAGTGGAACTGTAAGTGTGCAACCTTCGAACAGTTGTGGTACCGGAGCATCATCCAGCCTTACGGTAAATGTGAGTACGATACCGGCCCAGGCTGGCAGCATTGCCGGCAACGGCGCACCCTGCCAGGCAAGTTCACAAACCTATTCCGTGACTAATGCATCAGGAGTAAATTTTACCTGGAACGTTCCAACAGGATCAAGCATTACCTCCGGGCAGGGTACCAATTCAATTAATGCTACTATAGGTGTTAACGGCGGGAATATCACGGTTGAACCATCCAACAGCTGCGGAAACGGCGCACAGAGCAGTTTCGCGGTGTCGGTAACCGCACTTCCCACCGTACCGGCTGCTCCCAACGGACCTGCCCAGG
>JBAXXB010000174.1:0-9496 GCA_037128115.1 Bacteroidota bacterium | reverse complement strand
GTACAAGTACCAACAACATTGGTTGTCAATCTAAGTGTTACTGTGCCGCTGTAGTTTGCCGCAGGAGTATAGGTAACGGTTGCCGGGGTTCCAGTCTGAGCAGTTGAACTCAGGCTGCCACCACCCGAAATTATTGACCATGCACCTGTCGTAGCGCCACCGCCTACACTTGCACCGCTAAGGGCTATTGCCAAAGGAGTTGCGGATTGGCAAACGGTATTAGGTCCACCTGGAACAGAAGTAGGTCCGCTGACTGTAATAATAACAGCTGTGGTATAGGGCGAATAACAGGTTATTCCACCGCTTACCGAAACGGTTCTCCTCTGATAACCGGTTGTTGCCGTAAGGGCTGGAGGGGAATAAGTTGCTGCATTAGCTCCGGTGATAGTGACAAAGCTTCCACTTGCATTGGTTTGCCACTCGTAGGTTATAATACCGGAACCGGTTCCTGCGGTTATAGAAGTCAGGGCTGCGGGTGTAAATCCCCTGCAAATAGATTGACTTGTACCAATGGCACCAGCTGTAACAACGGCATTAACAGTTACATAAACGGAAGAGGATGTCGGAGCCTTCGGCTGGGAAACTGATTTGCCGGTTGATGTTGCCGCACAAACCGGTTGAAAAATAATATCATCTAAAGCAAAATCATTACCGGACGCAACAATATTTTGATTTTCCAAGGCCAAGATGGCAGTTGTACTCGGTCCTGAATTCCAGTTATAAATAAACTGTGCCCATTGGCAGGTGGGAGTCAAAGCAGTATAGACCGGCCCGGCTGCAACGCCATTAACATACAGCTGTAATTGGGAAGGATTGCTGGCCACAACACTCTGAACCCAATAGGTGAACTGGTAATCGGTTCCAGGCGAAACATTTACAGTCTGGGACCATACATCCTCCCCTGCAATTGTTGCACCATTCACAACTAATTGCAGTGTGCCGGAAGGTGAATGATCGGAACAATTTATGAAATTCGGATGGACTGTACTGGGATCTGCAACTACAGCATATGTTCCTTCAGGATAGAGATCCGTACTATTGGTATAGCTACTGGTAAACCCAACGTTACCTAATTCAAAATCACCATTGGTAACCATGTTTATTCCGCTCAAAGCGCTTCCGGTTACAGTGTATGTGCCGGTCATTGCAGCTGTAGCATTGGTAGTTACAACAGGGTTTGGGTCTAATGAATAAAAACCATTAGGACCTGTCCAGTATTGATCGGTCAGATTCGTTCCTGTGCTTGTTAGAGTGATAGTCGAACCGGAACAAAAAGTGCCGCCACCGCCTGCCGAAATGGTAGGTGGTGTAATTACGGAAGCGAGAACAGCTGCTCTTGGTGAAGAAGTACATCCCCCTAGAGTAGCATCAGCATAGTAAGTAGTGGAAGTAGATAAGCTTGGTGTAACGAATGTCGGGCCTGTTCCCAACGAACTTCCACCGCTTAAAGCAGCATACCAGTTTATTGTTCCGATTGAAGCAACAGCAGTTAAGGTAACTGCACCCGATCCGCATTGACTGCCCGGATATGTTGCAATAATTGTTGGAACAGCTAATACTATATCTGTTCCGTTATTGCTTCCAATAACAAGTGGAGTATTTGAAACCACCCTGATGCGGTATCCTGAGCCCACTGATTGGCCAGTTGGAATAACTGCACCTATAGTACCGGCAGTCACCGAAGTCAGTGTGCCTATAGTAGTCGGGCTCGTAAATGATCCTGAAGCATCTGACAATTGCGCCGTAAAAACATTTCCGGAAGTAAAAGGCCCTGTAATTGTAAAAGGCACACTCACTGCTGATCCCGGGCAATACGAAGTCGGGGTTATGCTTCCGGTTGTAATTGATAACCTCGAAGCCATAAGGAAATAACCTAATGCTGATCCGGTGTTTGTTGAATTGAGAATAGCAGTTCCCGAAACTGTCCCGTTCAGGGTCGAGTAGCTTCCACTTAAACTTGTCGTATTTCTGCCAATGGATTCAAGTTCATTCAGTGCTGCCTGTCGGGTCAACGAAACTGATCCTCCGCTATAGGTACCCGACACAACGGATGCCTGCCAGTATTCAGAAGTGCTTAATGAAACCAGAGGACTTGCAGGCGTTCCTCCCGCGTTGGCTGTAAAGGCTTCCACCTTCACTTGAGGTGATGTTCCACTTACACTGTTTATATCAAAGGGCAAGTACGTAGTACCCTTCCCGAGTGGAAAGGTATAGCTTTGCCCGGAAGTCAGGGACCATGATAAAGGTCCGTTTATAAAATTTGTAGTGGATCCGCCGGTTATCGCAGCAGCGGAAGTATTTGTCACGGAAAGTGAATATATGCCGGTCGTTACTAATCCACTGTTTAAATTTAGGATGCCTCCAATTATTTCATTGTTTGCAAGTGAAACCCCTGCTGTATTGCTGATAGTAAGATTATTAAATGTTGTTGAAGCCGTTCCACCCAGGGTTTGTGCCAGGCTGCCATTAAATCTGATCGTGCCTGATCCTGCTGTAAACAGACCAGCGTTTTTGGCCCAGTTGCCAGCTAAATTCAACAAGGTACCTGATCCTCCGGCCAGTGCACCGGCAGTAAGAGTAACAGCTCCTGTAAATGTATGTGTCAGGCTGCTGCCCAGGTTTAAGGTTCCTCCGGTTCCATTAAGGGTAAGACCGGCACCGCTGACATTTCCCAGGAATGTGGCTGTACCCGTTGTTTTTGTCATCGAAACTGGGCCGGTGGTAGAAAAACCAGCAATGCTCTGGATAGCCATGGTATTGAGGATGACAATAGCGGAACTCCCTGCACTGAAAGTGCCCCCGTTATTTATGAAGTCTCCTCCGAATGAGATCTGGAAATTGGCGGAAGCAAGGCTGGCCCCGCTGTTAATGGTTAAAGGAACCGATGGATTAAAAATTTTGGCTGCATTCAGGCTTATGGTTCCCGTATTTGCAATTATGACTCCTCCGGTGGCAGCGAAAGTAGAAATCCATTCAACACCGGCAAGCCTGGCGATGGAAGTATTGTACTGCAATGATGCATTCGTTCCGTAAGTAGGCGTATTTGAAGCACTTGCGGTGTTTTCCATGGATAACCTGCCATTGACTGTTACTCCACTCGTTGTTAGGGTACCCGAACCTGAAAGTGTAAGATTGAAATAGGTAGTGGGATTGACTGTTTGAGCCACTCCCGAAAAATCAACAGTATTTCCTGATAATGAGGCCGTTAGTGTACTTATTCCAGATGTTCCGTCCAGGTCGAGACTAGCAGAGGACCCCTGAGTAAGACCGCCTGACCCTTCCAGGGCTAAAGCGACGGTTAGAATCCCGTTGTTTGTTAATGTTATACCGGTAACAGTTATAGTAGGGATAGATAAAGTTCCTGTTATCGACTGGTTATTCGTATTAAAAGTGTAATTGCCCGTCCCGGCAGTGAAGGTTCCGCTATTGGAAATTCCTCCCTCAAAAAAGATGTCCTCATTAATGGAATTATCCCAGATTCCACCTGAATTTACCGTTACTAAACCATTAAATGTCTTTGTTCCGGTGGTAGAAATGGAAAAACTGAGAGTACCGGATACATTTGTTGTACCGCTAATAGTCAGGGTTAATCTTTGAATATCAGCGTCAGTGCTTGACGGAACAGAGAAGGAACCCGCGACATTTAATGTTCCTGTAGATGGACCTGTACCGGAACCAATCAGGGTGCCACCACTTATTACCAGACTACCATTGACATTTAATGTTCGCGAATTCTGCAAGTTAAGTGTTCCATATATTGTGATATTATTACAGGAGCCAGGATTGCTATTCATGGTAACCGTGATCCCGCTGTTTATAATAACATCATCTCCTGAAACTGGAACCGACAGGTTCCCCCAGGTTGATGTGCTGTTCCAGTTACCTGAAACAGATGCAGTTCGGGTTGCACTGTACACTTGACAGCCCAGCAATATAAATGCGACTGTCAGTAATAACTTTTTTGCAATCCGAACGAGTTTTATCAAAGTTTAGTTAGTTTTATGCATGGGGAAGAATCACTTCTTTAACCCCCATGATCACTCAAGTGGAAATTCCTTTTCGGCGAATACTTCGGCTTTGGCATCATTTTGTGCCTGGAATTTAACCAACAACTTGCCTTTAGTATAATCTACGCCTGGTAAGTTGCGTAACTGCATTTTGAAGTTTCGCAATGTATTGGGTGTATATACTGCGATGCCCCTGACAATACCTACTTCAACCGGTTCTTTTTGAGCCGAAACCCAGCTTGCTGAAAGGTCGCCATACACGGATTTATTTCCGGAACGCACAAAAGTAACTGAGAGGTTAGGCACTGTATCACTTTTCAGATCCAACTTCAGGTTTGTCAGGTTGACTTGTAAATCCAGGTCCCCATTCCGGATAATTACCGGAATGCTGATCCCGAAAATGGGCACCAATTTTACACCGATAGCTGTTGAATCTTTGGTTGTTTCGTCAGAACCTAATGGTTTTTCGGTAGGTACAGCCCTGAAATAAACATGCGAACGGTATTCCGCGTTTTGCATATCCGGCATTTTACGGTATTGCATGCGAATTATCTGGGATCCGTTGGGAGGGAGACTTACCGTACGAGGGAAGAACCTGAGGTATTTGTCGGCAAAGAGTTGTCCTGAATCAGGTTGTTCAATCTGCTCAAATCCACCTTCCGCATTCATACGGTATTGTACAAACGAAACAGTATATTTTGCCGTATCAACACCTGTATTAGCCAGTGTAAGCTCCTGCGATTGCTTATTTCCTTCGAACACCACCCTTCGGGGGGTAACCAGCAGGTTTCCCTGGGCTAAAGCATCAGAATGAGCAAAAAGCACTGAAGCGAATATGATCGCCAGGACACAAATGGCAGAGGTTTTTCTTTTAAATCCGGAATTCGTCATGACTGTTGATTTTTTTTTCCAAACTTACACAATTTATTGACTCAGTGCGCAATTTGTCGGGTCTTTTTTAAAGTACTCCGAAATCAGGTTATTCTTTTGTGCGAAAAATGAAAATAGAGTCAGAAAACGATAGAAAAAAAGCCAGTGAACCGAAGAATATGAAAAACGCTGCTGGAGTTGCAGCGTTTTTCATAGGGTATTCAAGGTATTAGTTGTAAGCGAACGTCAGGTTATAGGTGCCGGAATACAGGCCCACCGGATTATCAATCATGGAACCTGCATACAGGGTGGCTCCCAGGTGAACGAATTGCTGCCCGTTGGCCAACATTCCTGTACCTGTACCTGAAGCCGGTATCGATACCCAGTCGCTAACCACCATAGTCTTGTTCGAGTTTTGATGGGTAAGAATAGCCGGGGCGGCAGGCAATTGTATAGAGAAACTTGCATCGGGTGCGCCTGTCAGGTAAAATATGCCTGAATTTGCAACACCTCCGCTCAGAATTACTGATCCGCTGGCGGTGCGAACCCCGTCGGGGGTAACAATTACCTGTCCTCCCTGGACTTCGGGTGTGAATTTGCCGAAATTAAGCTGGGAGGTTTCAGTCGCTGTCAGTGCTGCTATGACTTCGGCATAAATCTGGGCGGTAACCGTGTTTTGTGCGCAGGCTTTTTGAGCAGGGATTCCAACGAACAAAGCAAGACCGAGAAACACTAGAAGGAAATTTTTCATTTTGCTTTTTAAAATTGGATAATAAACTTGAAAAGAGGGCTAAAAGCACTTTCTTTTTCAAAAAAAACGCTGCCGAAGCAGCGTTTTTTTTGAAAAAATATTCTCTTAGTTATAGTTTACAGTTACAAACAAGTCACTTGCATTTGAATAGACTCCTGATACTGAATTGGCTGGAACATTTAATTTAGCCTTAACTTTGATTACTTTCGTTCCACTCGATAACGTACCACTTGCACCAAGATCAGCAACAAAATCACTCACTGTCATGGTACCAGCAACTGATCCGGTCAAGGTAATCGGTGCAGCTGGAATTGAAATTGAAAATGTACTATTACCTTCTCCTGTTACTGTAAATACAGCTGTTTTGGCATTTGTACCACCACCTGCAGGTAAACTGGCACCACCGCCTGCAGTACGTCCGTCAGCAAAATTTAAATCTACTGTTCCCAACGTTGCACTGGAAGCAACAATGCCAAAATTCATGTTAGTGTTGTTAGCAATAGAAATTGGAACTACAAGAGTGGCTGTTGTACTTGCTGTTGCTGTTGACTGAGCAAATGAAGTAGAAGAAATTCCGAGAGCCACGATGGCAAGAGCGATAACTTTAGTAATGTTTTTCATGGGTTGTTTTGTTTTTAGATTTTTTTTGATTATTAAGAGTTGTTTTGGTTTCTTATTGGCAATGTAAAGTATATTTCATAAACCGTGCCAAAACCGGGAGAATAGTATTTGGCAAATGAAAAATAATTATAGAATATTTGTAAAGTAATTGATATACAGCGCATTAAAAAATATATTATTTGTCTTTTTAGGAAATATTTGTACGTACCAAAAGAAAGTGCAGCTGGCAGAGTGTTTCGAAACAGGACAAATGTATTCGCAAAATGAGAATTGGCAATCCGACATACCTTAAAGTAAGGTAATTAGTTGGCATTAAAATGGTAATAGCCTGGCATTTCTTAGTCAAAGAACGGGTATAGGGGTACGATAAGTTACAGGCAACTCTGGATAATGCATATGAGAATGTACGGTTCCTGGCGATTGACCAATAGATTGTTTTGATGTATACTCTTTATTTTGCCTTTTGCAGGGCGTTATCATGCTGATAGCCATTGGAATGATGAAAATATGGATTTTGCTTTGCCAGGTAATGTTAAAGGGAACTCAGATCATGCTATTTGAATACCTGAACGCAAACTGGTTCAACTGGTACCCTTGATGAGTTGAAAAAAAGTGAAATCAGGATTTCAGTGAGGTTGAAGGATTTGATACTTGTAATATACTTAATAATAACACTTCCCAATAACGAAGCCTTACTTTTAGCTGATAAGTTATGAAAGAGTAGTACATAATTTAAATAGAAATAGTCATATTAGCAGATTTATATTGCTATATAATGCTGATAATTAATATGATAATAAGGTAAAACAGGTAGTAGGAAAGTATCGGTCAAGATACTTCTTAGCATTTAAGGCTCTGGTTTCCCGAAACGGGACAAAGCTGCCCGCTATGGGATATTTCATTAATTGTCTGGTTCTGGGAAAGTTTGTGCTTAGTTGTAAGCTAATACAATATTTACTTCACCCTGGTATTGTGAAGCATCCTGATTGGGTATGCTGCTATCTGGCTGGCATTTCAGGCTGATATTCTGGGTTCCGTTAATGGCATTACTCTGCATCATCCGGTTGCTGATGGCTGAGGTCTCCATCGAGTAATGCTGCAGGTTGTTGCCCGTAAGATTCACCTTGCTCAGGATTAATGAACAGGAGGCTGAGGCTGCACTTTTTATTTCTATCTGTCCGAAATCAATTCCTTCGGATTGGTTTCTATGAAAGCTAAAACTGGATTGTGATTGTTGACTTGCACTAACCGATTCTACTATTTCTGCCGAAACGTGACCGGTTACCCTGGTTTGCGTATACCCTCTTGTAGTTGCCAGAGCAAGTACAGAAAAGAGAACAAACAGGAGGTTAAGTTTCATTTGTAAAATAATCTTACTTAATGTAAAGATTATGATGCTAAATTAATACATAGCTCCCCCAAAAGCAAATATTCAATGTAAAATAATTGTTAATACTTATGTGAATTTTCCAAAAAACGAAAAAGTAATATGATAAGTTACAGATATACAGTAATATAAATACATTTATTGATTGATCTTTAATTTACCCACACAGTAAAATAAATTTACTTTAATGATTTCCTAAACTTATTCAATCGCTGCTTTTGTCAAGGCTGATGGAGTTGGAATTTGTGTTTCTGTAAGCGGGTATAAGGAAAATTGACATGCTCCTTTAAAATGTTGAATGAGGCTGTAACTTGTTTAAGGACTAATTGCTTAAAAGATAGGAATAGGATGCCGATTAACCCGGCAATGCCTGTTTGAAAGCGGCCCATAAGTTCTGATTCGATTCTAAAGCTGCTATATTATTTCAAACACCATGATGCTATCAGCAGTTATTGTGCACTGTATGATTTATAGAAATAATTCGGTTGAAGTCAGTTTGTTGTATTCTTATATAAACATGTTGCAACGAAAGGGAATTACCCGGCGTTAAAACCAGCATTTGGTGAAATAGCTTTCAAAGAGGAATAGACTTGAAAAGGTCTTAGCGTATCGAAATTACTGGTCGTTCTGCATAAATGCTTATTTACTCGCGCTTTTAGCTGGCAGTTATTCCTTAAATATTTGAACGGTAAGGTGTTGTGATGATCGGTCAGTCGATATTAAAATAGTTTGGATATTGAAAAAAGTCCCGGGTGACAAATGTTAAATTTTAAACTACATAATATTGATTACAAGCTAATGCACGGCGAATCCAGACAAATGTGGACTCTAAGCGAACTCTCGCATAAATAAGTAAAAATCTTAAATCAATGATTATGAAATTATTAACTGCTGAAATTTAGCTGTCAGTTTTAAGTTTATATTTTTCAATTTTCGCATTTAAGGTAGGGCGCGAAATATCCAGAATCCTGGAAGCTTCAACTTTATTCCATTTCACCTGGCTTAATACTCTTTTGATATAGACTTTTTCGATTTCGGCTAATGTGGTCAGTGATGGCAGGGATATGGTGTCCACAGCGGGCTCAGTCTGCATGATATCAATCGTTCCCTTTTCAAGGAGGCTACCCTTGCACACTATCATGGCATGAAGGATAGAATTCTCCAATTCCCTTATATTACCTGGCCATTCGTAACTTTTAAGTTTTTCAAAGACTCCTTCGCCGACCTGGCTGACATTCTTATTTAATTTCCGGTTGTACTTCTGTATAAAGTAATAGGTTAACTCGTTAATATCGTCTTTCCTGTTCCGTAAGGGAGGCAGTTCAATGGTGAAGACTTTCAGCCTGTAAAAAAGTTCTTCCCTGAAACGGCCTTCCAAAATGAGTTGTTCGAGGTTTTTATTTGAAGATGCAATAATCCGGGCTTTTAAGGGCAAGGGCTCAGTTAAACCTGGTTTTTCGAATTCCATATCCTGTAAAATCCGGAATAGTTTTACCTGGAAATTATCGGAGAGGTTCGAGATTTCATCCAGGAAGATGGTTCCTTCACCAGCGGCTTCGAATTTTCCTCTTTTGTTTTCATGGGCTCCCGGGAATGCGTCCTTTTCGTAGCCAAATAATTCGGTCTGCAGCGATTCGTCGTTAAATGCGGAGCAATTAATTACCACAAAAGGGAAATCACGGGTAATCCCGCTGTGGTGAATCAGTTTAGCAATCAACTCCTTCCCTGTACCCGTTTCACCATGAATCAGAACGTTGATCCGGTTTAAAGATATACGCCCTATATTTTTAAATATCTCGCGCATTACAGGAGCTTTGCCTATCAGTGCGTTTTCTTCCAGCGCTTTTCGGGTGTCTTTTG
>JBAXXB010000173.1:0-9574 GCA_037128115.1 Bacteroidota bacterium | reverse complement strand
ACCTATACAATGGTAAGCTGAAGCAGGATGAGATGGGACTAAACTGGCTGGATTACGGGGCGAGGTTCTATGATGCGGTTTTGGGGAGATGGCACTCGGTGGACCCGCTGGCGGAAGAAAGAAGTTTGGTATCGCTGTATAGCTATTGCCAGAATAATCCAATTGATAGAATAGATCCTAATGGAGAACAAGATATTGCTACCAAATATGAGGATGAACAAGGTAATGAATTATTAAACACAAAAGATGGAAGTTCAGCCATAGTTACTGTAGCTGACGACAAAAGGAAAGCTTTTGATGCCTGTGTGAAAGGCACTAAAAATACAGATGATGTTGCATGGAATAATACAATGAAACGTTACTTATTAGGTTTTGAATTATCTCCAGCACAAGAAAATCTTCTTAATCATCTGAACTCTGATTGGTCAAGGAAGAATGCAATTAAATATTGGCAAAATCCAATATTCGGGAATGGAATCAGATTTTCATTCAGTGAAGCTCTTAGCCAATGGACAAACCCTAGTTTAGTAGTTGGTGGCTTAACGATTGGTGTCGGAGGAATAGAGGCATTAGCATCTTCAACAAGAGCAGGCATAGTTAATAATGTTGCAAATGATAAAGGTAATTTTGGTTTAGGAAGTGCGTCAAGCAGTGAAGCTATGGGTGCTGGATACAAATGGGTTGGTACAGGTTACCGTGTTGCAAGTGATGGAAAAACATTAGTGAG
Organism: Bacteroidota bacterium; assembly: GCA_037128115.1. Lineage (GTDB taxonomy): Bacteria > Bacteroidota > Bacteroidia > Bacteroidales > UBA4417 > UBA4417. The sequence goes on along the minus strand of JBAXXB010000173.1, from coordinate 8,847 downwards.
TAGCGATGGATTAAGGACATTTAGACCGCCATCATATAAACCCCAATTGAGAAAAGTTCAAGCAAATTTTGAATCGAGAGCTACGAATAGTGGTCCAATGCAATCTAATGGTCATTTAGATATAAAATAGTATGAAAGCAGAGATAAAAACACTTTTTAGTTTGGATATTGAAAAACATCTTCAAGATTATCAACCAGAAGATACTAATAACTTTAGTATTTGGTTACGCATGATTGTAGGAGAGAAGGGGAAAGGAGGAGAAGAAAGTTTTGATGTTTTTATTTGTACGCCCAAATGGCTATTAGATAATTGCAGTGAAGATGAAGTTATTTTCGGTTATCAACATTTAATTGTCTTCAAGTATAATTTTCAAGAAATCAAGGAGAAAATTGAATCATATATTAATAATCTTTCGGGTTCAAATTGGGATGATTTAGCAAATAAAATCTCATTAATTGGTAAATGGGAATTTGAGGACTATAAAGATTAAATTCTTAACTAAGATACACGATGTCCCCGCTGTCCGTAGTCTTCCATAAAATAAAAACATACAAGTGCTATTGTAGTTTGCTACTACGAATACCGAATAAACCAAGGAATAGAAATATAGAGCCTAGTATAGTGCTGGGTTTTGCTGCTTTATAGTGCCAACTGTTTCAGTTTTCCTTTTGTAATAAAGGCTTCCAGAAATAACTTTACCACGCTTTTATCCTGTTCCGGGTGGTTGAAACTTGATTGCTTACAAAGGTATGCTATAGTTTCGCTCCAGGTTGCCAAGGAGCAAGGTTGACAGACATAAGATTTTGTTTGATATCAGTTCTTTAGGTTAGTTGTTTGGCAACAACAAAAGGGGAATCGGCAATTTGCGCTTCTCCTTTTACTTTTAAGTGCCTTATAGGTATCATATAATAGGAAATATCGGGTTTCCCTGGTTTTGTTTAATAAAATAAATGTGAAAATAGTGCATATTTTATAAAAATTATATCTTTGTCGCATCTGCAACACCCAGGCGGTTTATCGTATCTTCATCACCTCGAAAATTTTTTAAAATGAATAATGCACATATTGCCATTGGTATCGATATCGGCGGCTCACACATCAGCTGCGGAGCCGTTGATCTGCTTGTTAATCAGTTATTACCGGGAACCTGTTTCGATGCTATGGTCGACAATAAGGCTTCTGCTGACACTATACTTTCTGAATGGGTAGGGGCAATTCGCAAGACCCTGGATGCCGTTGGTAAAGACCAGGTATCGGGAATAGGCTTTGCCATGCCAGGGCCTTTTGACTACGCTAACGGAATAGCTCTCTTCGAGCGAACTGAAAAGTACACCCGCTTGTATGGTGTTAATGTGGTGAATGAGATCCGGGTACGACTCGAATTGCCGGCCTCCATGCCCGTAAGGTTTATTAACGACGCCACCGCCTTTGCCATTGCTGAATCATGGATAGGAGTGGGGCAGGGAGCTTCCCGTATTTTGGCCCTGACCCTGGGAACCGGTTTCGGCTCCGCATTTATAGCCGACGGCATCCCCGTGCTCGAAGGCGATTGCGTTCCCGAAATGGGATGTGTATGGCATTTGCCTTTCGGAGAAGGAATTGCCGATGAATATTTTTCCACACGATGGTTCGAGAAGTCATACTTAAAACTAAGCGGGAAAAAGGTTGATGGGGTAAGGGAAATATCAGCACTCGCCGATTCTGATACTGTTGCGCGACAGCTGTTTGTCGATTACGGGAAGAATATGGGTGATTTCCTGGCACCCTGGATAAAGAAATTTGGTGTCGAAATGGTAGTTGTGGGCGGTAATATTACAGGCGCTTTCGATAAGTTTGGGAGTCATCTCCTGCAGTCGCTCGGCAGTCAGCAGGCCGAAATAGATGTTTCTATTTCGGAACTTAAAGAAAATGCCGCAATTATAGGGAGCGCCAGGTTGATTGACGAGGAATTCTTTGCCAAAATCCAGCCGCTCCTGGCAAAAATGTAATACTGTTGACAGATAAAGAGTCTGCGGGTAGGGCTGACCAAGTTGAAGTGCTCAGTACCATGGCTGTTTCAGGTGGGGTTGTATATCCTTTCCTTATCTATTGATCGTCCGATTCATACTTTATGACCTCCGGACTTAGGGTATTGTTTTTCAGTGCTATTTATATCCTTTTTGTGTCATTCCGTTATCATGAAAATGTGAAATGAACTATGGGATTAAGCCTGACCTGTAAAACATAATACCAGGTAACCTGTTCAGGTTGCTGATGTAAATCCTCGGTGATTTGAATGGTAAAGCAACTACAGCAGTTAGGCTGGTTTTATAAAAGGCCACTTCCGTTTCAATACAAGCAGGTCAGGTTTCCATCGGTAAACTGCATAAGTACAGATATTAGTAAAAAATTACATTAAATGACAGATCAAACGAGCTGGAGAAAATCGTCTCAGAACCTGATGCCGGGCTATATTTCGGAGGAGACTCATAACAGATATGATATATACCCTGCTATGCACCTGACCGATAATTTGCTTAATGCCGGATTTGATAAATTGGCTGAACGCCTTGCCACTTGCCAAATATTAATCATCGATGGTTATTCGGGCGTTTATTTTGAAGAATTCAGGGCAAGACTGAATGAGGTATTCCTTCAAACAGGAGTTAAAACGACCTGGTATAATGTATCCGAAGCCTTAAAAAGTACACTTGACATCGAAGAACTCGTTGCTCCATTCCTGGGCGAAGAAGATCCGCTTTTTGGTAAACGAACCACCCTTAATTTGCCTCATTTTTTCGATCAGGACAAATTACAGCAAATCAAACCGGATGCAGACATCCAACTAAATATCATGTATGGCTGTGGTGCATCACTGGCAGGTTGGCAAGGCACATTAGTATATATCGATCTGCCCAAAAATGAGATACAGTATAGATCACGCGCCGGGAGCATAAGCAACCTCGGAACTGTTGAAGTTATTGATCCTAAAGCATTTTACAAACGCTGCTATTTTGTCGACTGGGTGGTTTTAAACAGGCATAAACAGCAAATCCTTCCTAAGGTGGATATCTTTATTGATTCCCAGCGACCAGGTGATCCCGTTTGGATGGAAGGTGATACGCTGCGTGAATCCCTGCATACCATGGCCCTGAATGTATTTCGTGTCAGGCCGTGGTTCGAACCCGGAGCCTGGGGCGGGACATGGATGCTGGATCACCTGGAGGGTTTGAGTAGAGAAGTTCCCAATTATGCCTGGTCGTTCGAACTGATAGCTCCTGAAAACGGTTTATTGCTCGAAAGTTCCGGTATCAGGTTCGAGATATCGTTCGATAGCCTCATGTTTCTGGAGGGCAAGGCTGTATTGGGTGATTGTTTTCAGCGATTTGGCACCGAATTCCCGATCCGTTTCGATTTTCTGGATACATTCGATGGGGGAAATCTTTCCATCCAATGCCACCCGCGTCCTGAATATATGAAGTCGCATTATGGTGAGTCATTCACCCAGGAAGAGACCTATTACATACTTGATACCAAGGATAAAGCGGATGTTTTTCTTGGTTTCTGCGATGATATCGACCCTTCGGCTTTCCGCTGTGAACTTGAAGAGAGCTACCGCAGTTCAAAGCCTGTGGATATCGAAAAGTACGTGCAGAAACATGCTGCATCCAAACACGATTTGTTCCTGATCCCTTCCGGTACCATTCATGGAAGCGGGAAAAATAACCTGGTGCTTGAAATCAGTTCAACCCCTTATATTTTCACCTTTAAAATGTACGACTGGCTCCGCCCTGACCTGGATGGGAAACCAAGACCCCTGAATATCCAAAGAGGAATGGAGAATCTTTACTTCGACCGCAAAGGTTCGTATGTTAAAGAACGCCTCATTGCGAAACCGGTCTTGCTGGAAGAAGGGGAGGACTGGAAGTTTTTTCACCTGCCAACCCACCTGTCGCAGTTATACGATGTGCACAGGTACCATTTTCATACTGAAATCGAAGTGGAAACGCATGATAAATGCCATGTGCTTAGCCTGGTGGAAGGCAAAAGTATACTTGTTGAAACCGGAAACGGGTTTTCGCAACAGTATAATTATGCTGAAACCTTCATCATTCCGGCGGCGGCTGGACATTACAAAATTATTAATCTTGCCGACGGGGAAGCAATGCTGGTCAAAGCTTTTGTCAGGAGTGGATTGGGGGAGTTGGGTAATAGGAAATAGTGAAACGAAAAAAGGAAGAAGTAAAGCAAAAATCTAACTGAGAATATTTAATTGTTAGATAAACAGATTTAAACGATGAAAATTAACATACTTCTCTTTATTGTAGCCATTTCTTTGTCGTGGACAGGTGTGAAGGCCCAATCATTTATTACAGCGGATGATCACCTGGTCAATGGGTATGGAGCTAAGATTTCAGGCCCTGATTTTGAATACCACTCCTGCATTCCAGGTTTACGCGAAAGCATACTTATACGCGCAACCAGCGGTAAGGATTTTATGGAATGGGAGACCGAACCGGCCCCGGCAGGAATTAAGGAGAAATATGCCACTTTTGTTTGGATAGCAGCCCTCGGATCCGGCCCCGGACGGGCACGCATGGACATGGAAATTAACGGGAAGCAAGAGTTTTCGTTCTATACGGATGCAAAACCTGTTTGGGAAGTAGTTTCCCCTGCCGGTTACAGACTACAGTTTAACTCTATTATGGTTGACCAGTATGGTGATCACCATGGGTACATGGTGTTACGCGTGCCCATTGACAAGGTTATTCCTGGTAAGCCATTTAAAATAAGGGTTACAGGGAGCAAGGCTGATCTGAGCTCCTGGTATATGACTTTTAAAATGCCGGTTAAAACAGGTGTTACGCTTAATCCTTTTCCAGCCATATTGAAAAAAGGAAATGAGCAACTGCAACTGGTGGAGGCTGCTATATTCTATTTTGGTGAGCAGGTAGATGCGAAAATATTTGCCGACGGTAAACTGCTTGAAAAAACAAGGCTAAAATTCGGGTATAACGCGGTTAACCTGGGTTTAAAACCGGTTGATAAACCTACACCGGTCAAATTGAAGGTGGTTGCCGGTAATTTTAATATGGAGAGCACCGTTACCTTGAACCCTGTGAGGAAATGGACTATCGACTTGGTTCAGCATTCGCATACGGATATAGGTTATACCCGCTCGCAGACTGAAATCCTGGCTGAGCATCTCCGGTATATCGATTATGCCCTCGATTACTGTGATGCAACCGATAATTACCCTGAAAATGCTAAGTTCCGCTGGACCTGCGAGGCCGCCTGGCCTGTGGATGAATACCTGAAATGCAGGCCGGCCAGCCAGGTTGACAGGCTTAAGAAGAGAATCAAAGAGGGTAGGATAGAAGTGACCGGGATGTATTATAATTTTGATGAACTCCCTGACGAACAAATACTGGCTGCTTCGCTACAGGCCGCGGGAAGAATAAAAGAAGCCGGGATTCCTGTGGAACTTGCCATGCAGGACGATGTGAACGGTATCGGCTGGTGTTTGGATGATTATTTCAGCCAGATGGGGATAAGCTACCTGAACATGGGGGTTAACGTTGCCCGTTCCCTGCCTTGTTTTGAAAGGCCAACCATGTTCTGGTGGGTATCACCTTCCGGAAAACGGACCCTCACTTTCAGGGCCGAACATTATATGACCGGAAACACCCTTCTGGAAATTCAGTCGGGTGACATCGATAAATTTAAGAACAACCTCTTCAATTACCTGATCAGCCTGGGGGCAAAGAACTATCCCTATGATGAGATGGCTATTCAGCATTCGGGTTACCTCACTGATAATTCGCCGCCTTCGACAACAGCCAGCGACCTGATCCGGAAATGGAACGAACTGTTTGAATGGCCTAAACTTACTACGGCTGTTGCTGAAACCTTTTTCACCCATATGGAAAAAGACCATGGATCTGAATTCCCGGAAGTAGAAGGTGCATGGCCTGATTGGTGGACCGACGGTTTTGGCGCTTCGGCCCGGGAAACAGCCGTTACCCGTTTATCTTCATCCGCCTTATCGGCGAATGTGGCGGGACTTTCGATGGCAGCCGTTGCGGGAGTTATTTTACCCGTTGAAATTGACAAAGAGGTTGATCTGGCAAAAAATGCCCTTTTGTTTTACACCGAACATACGGCGGGATATTCCGAAAGTATCAGCCAGCCATACAGCCAGCCAACTCTCGAACAGCGGGGCATGAAGGAATCGTTTGCATGGGAGGCGAACCGCCGGACTGCTTTGATAGGAGAAGAAGCGATGGGTTTGTTGCAAAGTAATTTTAGTCGTGAAAAAGAACCATCGCTACTGGTTTTCAATACGCTGAACTGGACCCGGTCAGGACTAACTACAGTCTATATTGACCACCAGATTGTGCCGAGGGGAAAACTGGCCGGAATATTCGATAAAAACGGGAATCGCATGCCAGCCCAGCCGATATCTTCCCGCTCCGACGGAACGTATTGGGCAATCTGGCTCAGGGATATCCCGGCATTTGGATATAAAAAATTTAGCATCAGGCCCCTGGATGAAGAAATTGCGTTGCCGGATACACAGGCTCCCCAGGTTCTCGAAAATAAATGGTACAGTATCGTTGCCGATCCGGCCAGGGGAGCCATTACGTCCTGGTTTGATAAAGAACTGGGTACGGAACTTCTCGACAACAAAGCAGAATATAAAATGGGCGAGTTTATTCTTGAGCAGTTAGGCAACCGTTCGCAAATCGAAGGACTCCGCCTGGACGATTTTAAGCGATCGCCACTCGATAAAATTTGGTTTGATTCCATGCTGAAGGGTGAAATCTGGTCAAGCCTGAAATTCTATGGTGAATCATCCACAGCTGAAAATCCAAAAGGATATACCTTCGAAATCAGGCTTTTTAACACCGATAAGCGGGTTGACCTGGCATGCTCTATTGTAAAAAAGAGTGTTACTGATCCTGAGAGTTTTTATATTGCATTCCCTTTCAACCTGAAAGAGGGCAGGCATTTCACTGAAGTGCAGGGTGGGGTGATTGAGACCGGGAAAGACCAGGTTAAAGGTTCGGCCAATGACTGGTACATGGTCCAGGATTTCACCTCGGTGCGGAATACCAATTCGCAGATAGTGATTGGAAGTGCCGAAATGCCCCTGATGCAGTTCGGTGCGATTAACACTGGCCGCTACCAGGTTGGAGCCATGCCACAGTCGACCCATCTTTATTCCTGGCCCATGAATAATTACTGGACAACCAATTTTAATGCCGACCAGCGTGGTGGTCATTCCTGGTCGTATTACCTTACTTCCTCGGCTGATGCTTCGAATGGGTTTGCGACCCGTTTTGGCTGGGGTTGCAGGATTCCTTACCTGACAAGGATCATTCCGGGCTCAGGCCCGGGAGATGATAAGTGGGAAGGTTCCTTTATCAGCGGCTGGCCTGCGGATGTGGTCCTTGTAACCGCTCAACCCTCATCAGATGGGAAATCGCTGCTATTGCACCTGCGCGAAACAGGTGGAAAGCAAACAGAGTTTACTCTTGTGAATACTCTAACTGGCAGGTCTTTTATTATGCATGAAGTAGATGTAACTGGAAAAGCAATGGCTACAATCAGGCATGGTATCGGTCCTCTGGAATCAAAGTTTTTCAAAATAGAACTAAATCCATAATTGTACTTACGCTTACCTGTATCCTATTCCCTTATAGGGAAAAGGGACTACTTTTTTATTATGGAAAGGACTACAGCTATGTATTTAAATTAACTTTGTGGAAAGTAATGAACTCATAAAATTTTAATTTTCCAGAATATGTCAAAAAGAACTCTTTTCACGGTCGGATTTTTTGTAATAATGGCTTCTCTGCTATTTTCAGCCTGCAGTGATTGTATGGAGGGCAATGGCAAAATGGCCACACGCACGGCTAAATTTGCGGATATATCGGCTGTCAGCCTTGCCGTAAGCGCCGATGTAATATTGGTAGCCGATTCTTCGGGGATGGTCAAAATAGAAGGTGAAAGTAATATTATCGAAGCCATCAAGCTGGAACTAAAAGGAAATAAACTCCGCATTTCTTCCGAACCCTGTTTTTCGTCAAACAAACCTATTACCATCACCATTCCCATGAAGACTGTTTCGGAACTACAGATCAATGGTTCCGGAAGCATAAAGTCCAACACTAAATTACTGGCATCGGACCTTGAATTGGGCATAAACGGCTCGGGTGATATTGACCTTCAGGTGGATGCTACAAATGTGCTGAGTAGGGTAAACGGATCCGGGAATATCATCCTTAAGGGGGCGGCTCAACGGCATAAAGTTGAAGTTAACGGTTCAGGAGATATGGACGCTTCAAATTTCCCTACCGGGAATGTTGCTATCACTGTAAACGGCTCAGGGGATTGCAAGGTAATGGCAACAACGGCCCTTGGAATCAAGATTAGGGGAAGCGGATCGGTTTATTATAGCGGTACTCCCGATATTTCTTCGGATATTAAAGGATCCGGCTCACTGGAAAAAATGAAATAGTTGGTTCTACCACTTTAATTAGAGTTTGCAGGCTGATCCATTTCAGCCTGCTTTTTTTAAGGAAACAGGGAAATAATTTACCGGCATAAAAATAAATACCCTTTATTGCCGTTACCTTAGCAACATCCTGATTATCATACTCACCCAAATATAAAGTTTGTGAAAAAAGTACTGTTAAAAGCTGCATTTATCATTGCTATTAGCCTGGTTTTCAATATACATTCATTTGCGCAAACCGGGGGTACCACAGTATATAAATTTCTTTCGCTTACCAATTCATCGCGTGTAGCGGCATTGGGAGGAAACTTCCTGGCAATCAATGATCACGACCTGAGCCTGGCCC
>JBAXXB010000172.1:0-9668 GCA_037128115.1 Bacteroidota bacterium | reverse complement strand
CGGTAGCCGGTCGCAGTTTGTGCCAGGAGTTTTCGAGAAAAGTGATCACGCGGGTCTTTTCATCTTCCTTCGAATCAAGCAGATCCTGCTCGAGTTCGGCCAGGAAGGATTTTTCGATCTCTGCGGCTTCTTCAGCCGTAATGGAACCCTGTTCGAGCAGTTTGTTCACATAAATGACGCGCGGGTCATCATGTTTTTCGATGATCTTGTATAAAATAGGCTGGGTAAAGCGGGGTTCATCACCTTCGTTATGCCCGTATTTTCGGTAACCAAGCAAATCGATAAATACATCCTTGTGAAAACGTTGCCTGTATTCGACAGCAAGCTCCATGGTGTAAACCACGGCTTCCACGTCGTCGGCATTTACGTGAAAAATAGGGCATTGTATGGTTTTGGCCACATCGGTGCAATAAACCGAACTTCGGGCATCCAGGTAATTGGTCGTAAAGCCTATCTGGTTGTTAACTACCAGGTGGATGGTTCCGCCGGTAGAATAGCCTTTGAGTTCCGACATCTGCAGCGTTTCATAAACCACACCCTGGCCTGCAATGGAGGCATCGCCGTGAATGATGATAGGAATAATATGCTGGGTCTCGCCATGGTACTCTTCGTCAATCCTGCTCCGTGTAATTCCTTCAACCACAGGTCCAACCGTTTCGAGGTGCGAGGGATTGGGTGCCAGCGAGAGTTGCAACGTTTTGCCATCGGGAGTGGTGCGTTCCGAAGAGAATCCAAGATGGTATTTTACATCACCCAACAGGTACTCGTCTTCCAGTTCCTTGCCTTCAAATTCGTTGAAAATATCCTGGTAGGGTTTTCCCAAAGTATTGGCCAGCACATTGAGCCTTCCGCGGTGAGGCATGCCGATGATAAATTCGCTGATGCCGGTTTCGGCTCCTTTGTTGATAATGGCATCGATGGCAGGGATCAGCGATTCGCAGCCTTCGAGGGAGAAGCGTTTCTGGCCTATGTATTTTTTATGGAGGAATTTTTCAAAAAGAACAGCCCTGCTTAATTCCTTAAGGATATGCAGTTTCTTTTCGCGGCTGAAAACAGGTGTATTCCGTGAGTGTTCCATACGCGCCATCAACCACTCATAAATTTCGGGGCGGCGTATATAAGCATATTCAACTCCAACACTCTGGCAATAAGTCTTTTCGAGATGTTCAATAATAGTACTGAGCGTGGCATCGCCTATCCCTATTTCGCCCCCGGCTTTAAATACTTGTTCGCGGTCCTCGTTCAGGAGGCCAAAATTGTCGATATGGAGGGTAGGGGAGTAGGTACGACGGGTTCGTACCGGGTTTGTTTTGGTGAAAAGGTGACCGCGCTTGCGGTATTCGTTTATCAGGTCAATCACCTTAAACTCACCGGGTTTCATATCTGCCTGGGGCATAAGCTTACCGCTGAATTCGAACCCCTGGAAAAACCTTCGCCAGCCTGTTTCTATGCTTTCAGGATGCTGTTTGTACTGCCGGTATAACTCTTCAATGGCTTCGGTGTCGGCATTACTCAGAAAGGATAGCTCATCCATATATGTTTTTTATCAGAAACGTTTACAATGTAAATATGTTCATTCAAAATTAGCAAAATTCCGGCAGGTACGGAGTATAGGCACAAAATCAAACGCAGAAGAATAGCTGGCTTTCGTCAGAGAAGGATGGCGGGTATTTGCAGATGACTAATGCAAAATGACAGAAGACTTAGGGTCAAAGGTGTCAGCCGTTGCTGGGAAAGAGTGAAATTTGAAGTACCCAGGCTGTTTCTGAAATTACTACCGTACAAAAACCACTTTAGCAGCTTTTTTCTGGCTCCCATCGGTATTGGTTACGAAAATATAGTAAACACCGGTGTTTACCCTGCGGCCTTCGAGATTATTGCCATCCCATATCACCTGGCCACCCTGGGCTTCAGTAACCCAGACCAGTGCCCCTGTTACATCGGTTATCCTGACATCCGATCCGCTTACAAGGTTGCTGATAAAGACCGGGCCCTGGTATTCGGGCCGGACCGGGTTCGGGTAAACTGACAGAGAATCCAGTGTAAGCGGCGCTTCCACTTTATAGTCTTTATATGAAACGATACCCAATGAGGTGCCGAAATACACCTCTCCGTTGCTTGCGATTTTTATCGATTGTATAGAGTTGGACAATAAAGGGCTGTTAGCTTCGGTAAAATGCGACAGTTCCTTCGTGCCGTCGGCCGACATTAGGAAGACACCGGCCTTGTCGGTTCCCAGCCATTTTTCGTTGTTGCCGTTAATGGCAATAGCTGTTATATTTTCGGTTTCCAGGAGCGGGTGAAGGTAGCCTGCCTCCTCGACCATGATACGCTGTGCATCATAGCTGCCACCACTGAATACATTGGCGGGCGAATAAATTACGGCCACACCCTGGTCGGTACCCAGCCACAACTGCCCGTCGTGGTCCACGGCCATGCTTGAAATTGCGGAACCCGGCAGGTTGCCGTTGCCTATTGCACTGGTAAGCTTTTTAACATTATCATCTGCAATATTATCCGGGGTGTTATTATCGTTGTATACGAAAAGGGCGAGATCGCGTACCTGCATCCATTTTTGATTTTCCTTGTCAATCACAAGATTCCCAACATCAATGGCTGTGCCAAGTGTACCAAGGTTAAATGATTTCCACTCACCCGTGGGTTTCCGCATCGAAAGAATATTGGGTGCACCGTCGTTGGTGACCCACAGGTTGTTATACGAATCGAAGGCTACACCACCGATCCGAAGGTAGCCTTCACCCATTCCTACAAAATACTGCAGTGAACTGTTGGAGGGTGTATAGATGGTTTTCAGCGCCCCGTTTTCGAATTCCAGCACTCCACGACCCCAGCTTCCCATAAATGCATGGTTGCTGCTTAAAGGATCTGCAGCTACGCATAAAATATCGCGCACAGCAGCCATATCGGGTGTAGTTGTTGCATCATAACTGGTCCAGGTATTATTAATTAGCGTGTAGGTTTGAGGTAGTCGGAATAAACTAGTATACGATCCTGTTCTCCCGCCGGGAACAACCCATAACTGCCTGCCGCTGATATCCATGGAAGCCACCATAGGGGACGCAGGCCCATTGAAGGCGTAATTTACACCAACCAGGTCGCTGCCTATACTCCATAGTCCCTTGTCGTTATCGGCAACCCATAGCTGGCCTTGCTTATCCAGGAGGGCATCGTTCGGTCTAATACCACCCGGGTTGTACGATGAGTATATAGTTTCAACAGAGCCATCGGTTTTATACGAAGTCACAAAAGGATAATTGCAAATAAGCATATGCTCACCACAAACCCGCATCGAAACCCTGGGCCAGTATTCACCCGGCATAAAATAGGACCATGTATCCCCGTTTTTTACATACAGGGTATCGGGGATATCCCAGGAATATTGTGTCTTGTTAGCATACACCTTACCGCCAAAAGAGGCAATCAGGTTAAAATTATCATCGGCACCGCTGATCGAACTATCCTTGGTCCAGTTTACATAATAAGCCAGGTTGGCAGTGGCCGGAGCAGAGTATATCCCTTTTTCGGTTGCTGCGTAAAACCTGTTATCAGCCTGGTGGAGTGTAAGCGCCCTCACGTCGATTTGCGAACCCGAAGGACCTATATAATATGTATCCTTGATTTCTTCCTTTTCAATATCCAGCACTACTATCCCAAAGCCGCAGGCCAGGTAAGCCAGTTTATCTATAACCAGGATACTGTTTATGGTTTTATTTCCAAGTATCTGTTTGCGCTTTATATCCGGTATGTTCACTACTTTCGTTCCTATCACCAGGTCGATATTGGTATTGGAATAGGCTACCACCAGAGTGCTGAGTTTGCTGCAATAGGCAATATTGCTGATGCCGATGTCCGACAGCCCGTCAGGCGTAACTTTATTCAGGCGGTTCTTGCTGTTATCGGTTTTGTTATAATAAAACAGGCTGTACTGGGTTGCAGCATAGATAAGATTATCGGCCTCGGCAACAGCCAGGCAATTGTTATAAGGCAGGTGGTCAAGCCATTGGTTGTAGTTCCCGGTTTGTGCATAAGCCTGGTACAGGGAAACAAAAAAGGTGAAAAATACGAATAGGGTAAATCGGGCTATTTTCATAAGATGGGTCTAAAAATTACTTAATATAGTAACTCTGTAAAATGTGTTTTATTATATGCTGTCAATCATTGAGTTGATGAAAATTTTGCCTGTAATCACCCCCTATGACAGCCTTCCGGACTACGTTTTCATAATGCTTCCAGGTCCAGGACGGACCGTTCCAGCATCCATCATAGTTATACATCATCGACATACGCACATTGACATACGAAAGGAAAATGAACGCAGCCACCAAAGTGATTTTTAACACCCAGGATCTCAGCCTGAAGAGGGAAGAAATCAAAAATGCCATAGGGATAGCCAGCATGGCATAGAAATCAATAAATCCCCGATGACCGAAGCCGCAATCGAAGGAGTAGCACCACCAACTCGAAATGACGTAGAGTGTTACTATAAAAACAAGGAAAATCCCGAATGAATCGCTTGCTTTTTTTCGCAACATCCAGACCATGCCGGCGGCAGCAGTAATCATTACCGGCGTATAAATCAACCACCCGGAAACCGGTCCTGCCAGCACGGACAGTATCATTGGCCGGTTCCAATATATAAAGGAAGCTTCGGCAAGTGATTTATAGCCATAGGCATAAATATACCATTTGCCGGTAACCAGGTGCCAGTAGATGCATTGAGGGATAAATGCCACGAATAACGCAAGCACAAAAATCAATACAAGATGCATATGGCTGAACCAGAACCTTAAGCGCAGCCTCAATTCCTGCCATGATTTCACATCATACAATACCAGGTATAAAACCACTACCAGGTTGATCTGGCGTATAAGTGTCAATATGGCTAACGGGATGGCCAGCCAGAGAGTATTTAGTACAGACGGTTTTCGGCAAAAAGCAGGTACCTTGTAAATGAACAGGGCGATCAGGAAGAAGGAGTATACGTGCGACATGGCTGCCTCGCAAAGCGTATAAAAGATCAGGTTGGTACCGTAGAATATTAAAAAAGCTGACAATAAGGCAATGTAGATTCCGAAACGCGGTGCAAGAATTTTATAAATAAGCAATAGGGCCAGGAAACAGTATATCATTGCCCCGACCAATATGAAGAAAGCATTTGTGGTTGAATACCCGTCAGTGCTTTCGCCGGTAAGGTAGCACCAGGTACTGGCCAGGAGAAAAAAAGGGGCCTGCATATAGGCAACACCCCAGGTAAATTTATTCAGGTTTTTCCCGTTATCCAGCATAACATACCACCTCTGCCCTTTCAAAACACTGTGATTGATAAAGGTTGCAGGCAGGTATTGGTAATATCCCAGCCCGTCGGACGAAAAAATATACTTATATCCTGACGCGCGGTAATGTTTATCGGCATTATGAAGCCCTGTTGAGAAGAAAATGGCAGCCATCACCAACAAAAGTATAATCCCGTTTTTGCGGCTGAGCTTCTTGTTTTCCATTATTCCCGGAGCTGCGATGGGAGTTCCGTGAGGCCTGATTCCAAACTTGACAATGCAATAGAGGGCCCTGAAGCCATCACGCCATCCGATTTTCTTGCCTTCTTCGTAGGTGCGCCCGTAATAGGATATGCCGACTTCGTAAATGCGCAGGCCGGGTATACGGGCAATTTTTTGGGTAACTTCCGGTTCAAAGCCAAAACGGTTTTCTTCCAGCGGAATACCCTTGATGATATCACTTTTAAAGAGTTTATAGCAGGTTTCCATATCCGATAGGTTCAGGTTCGAAAACATATTGCTCATAAACGTAAGCAACCTGTTGCCTATGGTATGCCAGAAGAACAATATACGATGCGGTTGCCCACCTATAAAACGCGAACCGTAAACCACGTCGGCCACACCCCTGAGCATGGGTTTGAGAAGGTGGTTATACTCCTCAGGATCATACTCCAGGTCGGCGTCCTGTATAACTATATAATCGCCGCTTGCTTCTTTAATGCCGGTATGTATGGCAGCGCCCTTGCCTTTATTTATCTCATGTTTAACATATTTCAGGTTGAAACCCGGGCTTTCTTTGCGATAATGCAGTATGGCTTCCTCAGTGTTGTCGGTCGAACAATCATTTACAATTATTACCTCTTTGGTAACCCCGCCTATAAGTTCAACGGCCCTTACCTGGTCCAGAATAAGATGAATGGTACGGCCCTCGTTATAAGCCGGGATTATAACAGAAAGTACTGGCATAAAGAAATGAATTATGAGCCGACAATATTACGACATTTCTGATATTTTTCATGGACATACTTTCTGCAATGCTTTATCGCTTTGATAAAGTGTTGTTATACTGTGATATAGTGTATCGAAGAGGGCTTTATCAATCGAATGAGGTATATAAATAAAGTACTGAAAATACTACGAACCTTGACCCGGGACTAAGCTTACACTAAGTTAATCCATGTTTCCGGTTGATAAGGAACAAAGTGGACTAAAAAGACAGGAATTAGTTAAATACAGGAAAATTCAACAAACATATAAATTTGTACATATTTATAAAATACTGATAATAAGACGGATAAAAAAGTTTGCTTGAAAATTACTTGTGCGAATAGACCTTTTTTTGAATTATTTAGTATCTTCACGACCCAAAAACCGTTGAAACCTGCATCAGGGAGCTGTAATGCGTCATCTTGTTCTGACACGATGTGATATTTTGCATGGTTCAAATTCCGCTTGAATAAAAACCTTTGCAAAGGAAATGATCCATTATTCAGATTATGCCATAGTTGAGGGCCTGCGCCTTAATAGTGATTTTATCATTCGCTATGTGTATAAGGAGTTTTTTCCTGCCATAAAATACTTTATAAAAAACAATTCCGGTTACGAAGAAGATGCCGAGGATATATTCCAGGAGGCATTATTGGTAATATTAACCAAAATTAAAGACGATGATTTCGAGTTAAGTTCATCTTTTATCACATACCTGTATTCAATATGCCGGAATATCTGGTTGCAGAAACTCAAGCGTAAACGAATGACCAGCAAAAACCAGGATGAATTGACTCACTTCCTGGATATACAGGATGTTGAAAAAGAGGTTTTTATTGAAAATGAGGAAAAGTACCAGTCGTTTATCAGGCAATTTGAGCACCTGAGCGGTGATTGCCAGAAATTGCTGAAGTTGTTCCTTACCAAGAAATCATCAAAAGAAATTGCAGATCACATGGGCTATAAATCCGAGTTTTATGCAAAAACCAAGAAACACCTCTGTAAGGAAGCCCTTAAAAAGTTGGTGGAAAATGATCCCGATCTGCAGCAATTTATAAATTAAAACACGGGCACAAAGATTGGTATTCCTGCAATTTATCACATTTCCCTCGTTTATATGTGCGCATTATCGGCTTTAATATGATATTTCATGATCTTCACTTCATACAGGCTGTGCAAATGCTGCTTAAAGATCCTTATAATGTAACTATTTGCCCTGTTTTAGTATTGCTGTTTTGGAAGTACTTAAAGTGCCTGGAGTGCCTGGAGTTAATACCAGTAACGCTTTTAATCCATAAAATTGAGCAAAATGTAGCTATCATTAATCCCAAAAACCGAAAAAACCTTCAAAACTGTTTTTTGACTAATTACATGTAAAACACAGCAAATCAAATTAACAGGGAACTTTAGACATTTTAGGCACTTAAAACTCCAGGCACTGATTAGTTACCTTATAATTAATCAAAAAGTAAATATTTCCTTTAAGTCGTTTTACCCGTCACTTTTTCAGATCGGACCCGGCTTGTAATCATTTAATCAACATGGCTTTACACTACACTTCAGGTATTATTAACATCGGCGACCTTCCACTCGGAGGGCATCACCCTATTAGGGTACAGTCGATGACCAATACCGATACCAATGATATAAATGCGACTATTGCCCAGTGTGTTCGCCTGGTCGACGCGGGTTGTGAAATGGTTCGTATTACAGCCCAGGGAATTACAGAAGCCCAAAACCTGGTTCTTATCAAAAGAGGATTGCGGGCAAAAGGCATACAGGTTCCGCTTATTGCTGATATACATTTTAATCCCCGGGCAGCAGAAATTGCTGCAGCCATAGTCGAAAAAGTAAGGATCAACCCGGGAAACTATGCAGATAAGCGCGATGCGCTGGCCGCTATCACGCAGAAAGAATATGACGAAGAACTTGAGCGTATTGCCGCACGGCTTCGCCCCCTTCTGGACATTTGCCGGCAAAACGGAACAGCCATCCGGATAGGGACCAACCATGGGTCACTCAGCGGGCGCATCATGCAGCGGTACGGCGATACCCCTGAAGGCATGGCTGAAAGTGCGCTGGAATTCGGCCGGATATGCGTGGCCGAAGGCTTACGCAACCTGGTGTTCTCAATGAAATCGAGTAATGTACGCGTTATGGTTCAGGCAACCCGCCTGCTTGCGCAAAAAATGCAGGCCGAAGGGATGAATTTTCCACTTCACCTGGGCGTAACCGAAGCCGGTGACGGAGAGGACGGGATTGTTAAATCGGCAGCCGGAATCGGTGCCTTGCTCGAAGAAGGCCTGGGTGACACCATACGTGTTTCGCTCACCGGGGCTCCCGAAATAGAGATCCCGGTTGCACTGGCCATTACGGAACGCTATAATCTTTCCAGGAAACACATAAGGCCAGTTGATGATACAGAACCAAAAACGTGGGGATTAAACGTTTTAATGAAAAGGGAGACCCTGGCAGTTTCTGGAATAGGCGGGAATTATCCCGTGGGTGTAATCAGCCAGTTAAATGGTGAAAACTGCCTGGTTGATGAGAGTTTTTCGAAATCGGGGACCTTACCCGAACATAATTTCCATTTTTTAACCATAGCCGAAGGGAATGCCGCGGAGATGCGAAAGCAATTGGGAACTATGTTGCCCGGGAGCCAGGAACCTATCACACTCAAAAATACATATCCTACGGATAATATTCTCCGTTTCCAGGTCGACAGCGCTATTGATTTCGGCAGTTTACTTATCGACGGGATAGGAGAAGCCATCTGGCCACTGGCTCCAAATATTCCGCCTGCAAGCGTTCGGAATACAGCCTTTGCCATACTGCAGGCCACGCGAGCCCGGATTACCCGCACCGAATTTATTTCATGCCCTTCCTGCGGACGCACCCTTTTTGATATTGAGCTCACGCTTCGGCAGGTGAAGGCTGCAACCAGTCACCTGAAAGGATTAAAAATTGCCGTTATGGGTTGCATTGTGAACGGTCCCGGCGAAATGGCGGATGCCGATTACGGGTACGTGGGAGCCGGGCCTGGAAAGGTTACCCTTTACAAAGGCAGGGAGATAGCACATAATCATATTTCCCAGGAACATGCAATCCCCATGCTGATTGACCTGATAAAAACTTCAGGCGACTGGAAAGAAGCGGAACAGATATGAAAACAGGCTGTTTCTTTCTCCTTGGCTGTAATAGTTAAAATTTCGGATCAGAATCAAAACTTGGGGATTTAATAATTGTATTGAAGATTTCTGAAAGTTTAGATTGGAATATAATTTCATTTTTCCTTACTTTCTTTTAACTTGATTTAAAAGAAAGTAACAAAGAAAAAATCAAGGCTTTATACTATTTCAGTGTTTTTGATATGTCATCTCTTATTTT
>JBAXXB010000171.1:0-9797 GCA_037128115.1 Bacteroidota bacterium | reverse complement strand
ATGGGAAGAGCATTTGAATTTCGCAAAGCACGTAAAATGAAGCGGTGGGGCAATATGGCCAGGGTTTTTACCCGCCTGGGCAAGGATATTGAAATGGCAGTTAAATCCAGTGGACCAGATCCTGCCAGTAACTCAAGGTTACGCCTGCTTATTCAAACGGCTAAGAGCGAAAATATGCCGAAGGATAATATCGACCGTGCCATTAAACGCGCCGTTTCGAAGGATTCGTCCGACTACAAGGAAGTGGTTTACGAGGGATATGCTCCCCATGGTGTAGCAGTGGTCGTGGAAACGGCAACCGATAATCCTACCCGTACGGTTGCCAATGTGCGTATGTATTTCAACAAGTATGGCGGCAGCCTGGGAACCACCGGGATGTCGGATTTCCTGTTCGACCGCAAATGCACTTTTAAGGTTGCCATGAAAGAAGGTGTTGATATTGAAGAGCTTGAACTTGAGATGATTGACTTTGGCCTGGACGAGATTTTCGTTGATGAAGGCGAGATCGTAATTTATGCTGACTTTCATAACTTCGGATCCATACAGAAGTACCTGGAAGACAATAAATTTGAGATCAGGACTTTTGCTTTCGAACGCATTCCTAACGATACCAAGGAATTAACCGAAGAGCAGCAGGCGGATGTGGAGAAATTGCTTGAGAAAATGGAAGAGGACGACGATGTGATCAACGTCTTTCACAACATGAAATAAGAAAGATGCCGGATACCAATTAAAGAAATGGGTACCCGGCATCTTTCACAACAGACCTTATTCCTCACACTTCCGGTTTTAATCCAGCTTCCGGAATTATCCCTTTTTCCGGTTTCTGTGAAAAAGGAATAGCATAGTCAGCGAGAAAAACAAGACGATAATATTGGTTCCTATAATCGATATGCTGTGGATCAGTATGCCATAAACCAACCACAGGGCTGTGCCTATTGATGCGATGATAAACATGGTAAGCGAAACATCCTGGGTTGACTTCGATTTCCAGGTTTTGATTACCTGGGGTAAAAAAGTGGTACACGAAAGGGCGCCTGCAATTATTCCTACTACTTCGTTGTTCATTTTGACAATGAAAGGATTGATTTATATGTTGTCAGAGAGAAATTCTGATTGATATTTGATGATAATACAGTGTCAGACACCCTGCGGGTGTGCAGACACTGACGTGGATTACACCCAAACCGGATTTACCTAAAAATTTGTTCCAACCCTTCTTGAACCTCCTCAACCGAAGGATTGATATCGAAAACCCTCGCTGGTTTAAGGTAAAACAAGTTCTTCCCCCTCTTGAAATTTTCCTCGCCCCCGCCAGTGATATTCAACATAATCATAGCGTCGGGTTCCACTTTATTTTCTTCTACTGCCTGCATCAGTGATGCAACAGCCACGGCTGCAGCCGGGTGTATATCGTTTCCTTCCAGTTCCAGGAAGAGCGCAGCAGCCTTGCGTGCTTCCTCGTTGCTTACTGCCATCACTTCGCCACGGGTTTCGGTGAGGGCGTCGAACAACCCGCCTACAGGAGGGTAGGGTGGTTTGCGGTTCGAAAGGACCTTGGCATCGATGATCTCTACTTCCCTGCGTGCTGTTTCGTCGTCAAAAGGCAGCATATCCTGCGAATTGGCCTTCCAGGCATTCATTATTGGAACGAAAGGACTGTTCTGGGAAACCATTAGTTTCATCATGGTATTCCCGAACCTTCCGTCGGCGATGAGGCGGAGGTTAGCTTCCCACGCGGCGATGGCACCGGTTCCGCTTCCTACAGCCTGGAAGTAATAATCCGGAATTCTGCCAATATGCGTGGTAGCCGAAAGCATGGTAGTGCCCATGCCGTCGCGGCGGGCGACATTTTTAGCGCCACCTTCGGCAATAAAGCCTTCGCACTGGCAAGCCAGGTTCGACAGGTGAATAGCATCGAAATAATCGCTACCGCTGCGTGAAGCTATCAGTTTCACGCATTCGTTGAGCGGAGTTTCGAACCACAGGGCATCGAGGTTATCTTCCGGAACACAGAGCAGGAGGGGGATATTATTTTCGGAACATACTTTTGCAAAAGCCCTTGCGGTATTCCCGGCAGAAGCTACAACCAGCACTTTGGGCTGTTCAGGATCCATGCGTGCGCATACTGAGTAGGCTTCGGTTTCTTTAAAGGAACAGGTTGTCATTAAGGCGCCTTTTTCGGGCCAGTAGCCACTAAAGGTGATATACAGGTTTTCCAGCCCAAGTTGTGAAGCCAGGCCTGAACTTTTATATGTAACAGGTGCCGAAGATCCCTGCAGCATGCGGTTTACCGGAAGCCAGTCGGCAAAGCGGTAAATCCCATAGGAATCGTCTTTGGGATGCATTTGGCTGTGGCTGTAAATAGCCCGGATCAGGGCCGGCTTTGTGGCATCCGGAGCGTCGAGCATCCATCCAGAGTCTTCAAAAAATTCACCTGTGACCAGGGATTGTAATTTGTATTTTGTGGCCTCGAAATCCATAAGTTGTAAGGTAGTTCTGTGAGTATTCCCGGCAAAGGTAAAGAAACGACCCGAATGGAAGGTTTCATCCCGCTTAATTCGTGGTAACTTCTGCTAAATGGTTAATCATACCGCAGTCCAGGATTGCCGAAATTTATATAGTCCTTGCTGAATGAACGTTTTGGCGTTTATCACAAATATTTAAGGTAAATCCCTGGCTGCGTATGCTAACAGCTCATTTCGCCGGCGTTTTTCTTGGCCGAAAGCAGGTTATAGGCGCCTTTGACCACCACTTTTTCTGTGCTGGTGGCAAAACCTGCGGGAAGGACTACTTCGGTGAACCCGGCTTCGCTTATGCCTTTATGCACTTCGATCATTCGGTATTCCGTAAACGGTTTCCCGTTTTCCGTTTTGCTCTTGGCATAAACAAAGATAAAATCCTTATCGTCAAAACTGACAATGGCAGCCGATGGCAGAGCCGTTACCTGGTTTCCTGTAGCTTCGATATTCGCATTTACATACATGCCGGGTAAGATGTTCTTACATAATCCGCTGACATTGGCATATACCTTATAGGTTTTATCGGCGTTCACCGAACGGCTTGTCTGGTATATGACCGCTTCGTGGCTATCGTTTTCGTTATTAATGAAAAAACTAACCTTCTGGCCGGGTGTGACTTTATTGGCATCTTTCTCGAAAAGAGTGAGTTCCAGCATTAGTTTGTCGCTGTTCACAATTTCAAAGAGAACATCCGTAGGAGCGACAAACTTGCCTATGTTGGTGTTTATGGTATTAACGAAGCCGGAAATAGGGGAGAGGACAGGAACAGAGCGTGAAATATTCTCCTCGTTGAGCGTAGCGGGGTTTATCCCGATGAGTGCGAGTTTTTGCTCCAGCGCCCTCACCTGGGCTTTCAGGGTCTTATAATCGGCTGTCACCTGCTGGAAGTTCTGTTTTGAATAGACATCATCCTTATAAAGTTCCGAATGCCTTTTATAATCTGCTTCCGCAAATTCCAGCTTGTTTTTTGCTTCCAGGTAATTCTGCTGTACGTCGACGAATTCCTGGTTTTCAAGTATAGCAAGAGTTTGTCCTTTGGCCACTACATTGCCTGTGACCAGTGAAATGCTTTTCACAAAGCCGCCCATCGGCATGCATACGGTTGCCATGTTTTGAGGCGCTACGGTAACTATACCGCTAACCTTAATAGTACCGCTAAGCGTACGCAGTTCTATGGCCCCGGTTTCAATGTCGGCCAGTTTAAGCTGGTCGTCGCGTAGTTCGACAATGTTCTCGGGAAGTACCTCTTCCTTAGCGGCTTCAGCAGGTTTATTCCCACTTTTGCACGAAAAGAGGGTTATAAGAATTATCGAAAGCAATATGTGTGATTTGAAATTATATTTTTTCATAAGAGTGCTGGTTTACAAAGTTTTACCTGTGATATATTCGATTTTTATTTTTGCCTGAATGTAATTGTTAAGTGCGTCGAGGTAGTTTTGCCTGATTTCGAGGGCGCGGTTAAGGCTCAGCACATAATCCAGGTAATCCATGGCACCCGCTTTATAGCTGCGACCGGATTGTTCGATGATGGCAGCTGCTTCGGGCAGGGCCTGCTGTTCACAAAAACTAACGCTTTTACCATATTTCTCATATTCGTCGAGCAGCGAGCGGTAGTCGGAAGCCAGGTTCTTTTGATACGCTTCGGCATTGGATTGAGCCATTTCTTTGCGTATGCCTGCAGCCCTGGTCTTTGCCGCATAGGGCCTGTACCAGAGCGGCAATGTTATTCCGGCCTGTATACCATTAAACCGGTCGCCCGTGCCAAAGGTGCGGGGAACCGAGTTGACTTCCTGTTCTCCCTGCATCGTCTGGCTGAAAAAGCCTATGGATAAGTCGGGTAAAGCACGATTTTGTTCCAGTTTTTTGTCGATTTCGTAAATTTCGACCTGTTGCCGGAATATACCTAAGGTAGGATTGTGATCTACGGCAAGGGAATCGGGCAATAAAACCAGGGCCTGCTTTCCCGAAAATACATCAGAAGGAAAGAAGATATATTCCGAATTCGCGAGGGTTTGAAGTTTTCGGGCACAGATACCAACATCGGAGGCGGCTTGTTGCAGCTGGTTTTTTACTTCAAGGCTTTGCGAACGGGCAGTGATCATTTCGAGGCGGTTGGTTTCCCCCAGGTCAGCACGTAAAGCTGCCGCCCGGAGAAATCCTGTAAAAAGACTGTCCTTATATATCAACAGCTTTTGCATTTCCATGAGGTAAGCCAGCTGCCAGTATCCTTGCTTTACCTGGGTGGCGATTTCAAGTTGCGTGGACCTCATTTCCCATTCACTGCTTTTTATGCCGGCATCGGCCAGCTTATTCTGCAGTCCATACACTGTTGGGAACGACATAGATTGCGTGATGGTAAAGCTATTATCGCGGTTGTAGGAGTTAAACTTGCCGTACTGCGCATCCAGGGCAGTTTTAGGAATGTCCCAGGATGAGGCTTTCAACGCTTTTTGTTCGGCCACCTGATAAGAGGCTGAACGAATGGACAGGTTATTACTCAGGGCCATTGTGACAGCTTCCTGCAGGGTTATTGTTTTAGTTTGCTGTGCCCTGGAAGTATTGAACAGGGAAAAACCTATGATGAAAAGCAGAACCATAGTCAGTACTTTTGATCCTTTGCGTTTAAAGCTGAACTTTAAACTGCCTGACGAAAAGATCATATACAGAGCGGGCAGTATGATCAAAGTGAGGATAGTGGCCGATATAAGCCCGCCAATGACCACTGTTGCCAGGGGTTTCTGGACTTCCGCTCCCGCTGAGGTTGATATAACCATGGGCAGGAATCCCAACGCAGGGGCAGCACCCGTTATGATAATGGAGCGCAGGCGGGTACGGAGGCCTTTCATCACCCTTTCGGTAACGTCGGTAATTCCTTCTTTTTCGAGGCGGTTGAATTCGGCTATCAGCACAATTCCGTTGAGCACCGCCACACCGAACAATGCAATAAAGCCTACCCCGGCTGAGATGGAAAAATTCATACCCCTGGCCCAAAGCGCAAACACCCCGCCTATAGCGGCCATGGGTACTGCCGAAAAAATCAGCAGGCTTTGCTTCACAGAATGGAACGTGAAATAGAGTAATACAAAGATGAGCAGCAGGGCAACAGGAACAGCAATGGCAAGCCTGTTTTTTGCTGCCACAAGGTTCTGGAACTGGCCTCCATAGGTAATATAATAACCTGTAGGTAGTTGTATCTTAGCATCGATTTGCCTGGTGACTTCGGTGATGACACTTTGTACATCCCTGTTCCTGACATTGAAGCCGATAGTTATGCGCCGCCTGGTGTCCTCGCGCGAAACCTGGGCAGGGCCTGATTTTATTTCAATAGTAGCTAGTTGTTCGAACGGGATCTGGCTGCCGTTAGGCAGAGCGACCGAAAGGTTCTTCACATCTTCAAGGCTCTGGCGGTAATCTTTATCCATGCGGACTACCAGGGCAAAGCGTTTCTCCTGTTCGAAAATAACACCTGCCTGGCTACCGGCAAAAGCGGCCTTCAATACACTGTTCACATCTTCAACGGAAAGACCGTACTGGGCAAGACGCTCCCTGTTATATTCAACCTGTACCTGGGCTAAACCGGTGACTTTCTCTACGTTGATATCTGCGGTGCCTTCCACCTTCCGGATTATTTTTTCAACTTCGGTGGCTTTCCCGGCAAGCAGATCAAGGTCATCACCGAATATTTTGACTGCAATGTCCTGTTTTGAACCCGACAGCAGTTCGTTGAAACGCATTTGTATCGGTTGCTGGAACTCGAATTTAACGCCTGCCAGGACGAGCAGTTTTTCCTCCATTTTTGCCACCAGTTCTTCACGGGTTTTAGCAGAAGTCCATTCACTTTTATCTTTAAGTGTTATGATATAATCGCCTGTTTCCATGGGTGTAGGGTCGGTTGGGATTTCACCTGCACCTATTTTACACACCGCGTGCTTGATTTCGGGGAAATTGGCCAATAGTATTTTATTGGCTTTTTCAACCATTTCGATTGTATTACTGAGCGAACCTCCCTGCAGCGTAATGACGCCTGCTGCCAGGTCTCCTTCTTCGAGCTGAGGAATAAATTCACCACCCAGGCGGTTAAAAACGAGGAGGCTGAATAGGAATAGAAGGAATGCCGAAGTCGAAACCAGTACCTTATGCCTGAGCGCGTATGTAATAATTGGATCGAAGCCTTTATGTATCCAGTCCATAAGCGTATCGGAAAAATTATGCTTATGCTCTGTCAGTTTACTCAGAAACAAAGCGGAAGCCACCGGCACATAGGTGAGGGAAAGAATGGCTGCCCCTGCCAGGGCGAAAGCCACCACCTGTGCCATGGGACGGAACATTTTACCTTCGATACCGACCAGGGCCATGATGGGCAGGTAAACGATAAGTATAATAATTTGCCCGAACGTGGCCGAGCTCATCATTCGTTTTGTCGACCGGAATACATTTTCATCCATCTGCGGCTGCGAAAGTCGTGAAATGCCGGGATGGTGGTGCTTGCTCATCGAAATGCGGTGCACCACGCTTTCGACTATGATAACGGCCCCATCCACAATGAGCCCGAAATCAATAGCCCCCAGGCTCATCAGGTTGCCCGATACCCCGAAAATGTTCATGAGTGAAATAGCGAAGAGCATGGAAAGCGGAATTACCGAGGCTACTATAAGGCCGGCACGCATATTCCCCAGTAAAAGTACCAGTATGAAGATAACGATCAATGCTCCCTCGACAAGGTTCCTGGAGACTGTACCTATAGCACGTCCTACCAGGTCGGACCGGTTCAGAAACGGTTCAATGATAACGCCCTGTGGCAATGATTTCTGAATGGATTGCATGCGTTTTTCCACATTGTCAATCACTTCGTGGGCATTCGCCCCTTTCAGCATCATGATCACACCTCCTACCGCTTCGGTGGTATCCACCACCAGGGCTCCGTAGCGTGTGGCGTTGCCATACTGAACAGTCGCCAGGTCGCGGATCAGAACCGGGATGCCCGAAGGATTATTCTTTACCACTATCTTTTCCAGGTCCTCGAGGCTTTTTACCAGGCCTATTCCACGGATAAAATATGCGGTTGGCTTTTTGTCGATATAGGCACTACCCGTGTTTTCGTTATTGCGTTCAAGCGCCGTGAATATATCAGTCAGCGTAAGGTTCATGCTCCTCAGCCTTTCGGGATTTACGGCTATTTCGTATTGCTTGACGAACCCGCCATAACTATTGATGTCGGCTACTCCGGGAGTGCCAAGCATCTCACGGCGTACCACCCAATCCTGCATGGTCCTGAGTTCCATGGGAGAATATTTGTGCTGAAAGCCTTTACCCGCGGCAAGACGGTATTGGTAGATTTCACCCAGGCCCGAAGAAATAGGCGCGAGCGAAATGCTTGCAAGTCCGGGAGGGATACTCTCCTCGGCTTCCTTCAGCCTTTCGTTTAGTTGCTGGCGAGCCCAGTACACATCGACGTTATCTTTAAATACAACGGTGACAACAGATAAACCTAAGCGGGAAATGGAGCGAAGCTCAATGATGTCCGGGATATTGGCAACAGCAACCTCGATGGGCGCCGTTATAAAACTTTCGACTTCCTGTACGGCAAGCGATGGGGCTATGGAAATAACCTGTACCTGGTTATTTGTAATATCGGGAATAGCGTCAACAGGCAGTCGGCTGAGGGCATAAGTTCCCCAGGCAATTAAGGCAACAACAAACAGGCCGACAATGAACTTGTTTTTTATTGAGAAATAAATGATGCGTTCTATCATAAAAGAAACTGTAAGGTTAACACTGAAATTACAATGATCCAACCATGGCAATGCCATGCAGGATGAGGAATTAAATAGGAAGTCGTGTTAAGCTATTTTAGGCGGTTGCCAGATAGGAGCATGCGTATCGGAAGACTGATCGCAGGAGGTATTGATATATTGTTTCTGGGTAAAAGGAAAATAACTGAGCCGCAGCTGGTACTCCTGTACAATGACGGATGTTGAACAACAATTGCAGGTACAGAAAGGCGAACAATGATCGGCATCACTTTTATGGTTGTTGTCCTGTTTCTGATGCGACACTTCGGTTCTTCCCGGCGCATTATCCTGCATAACATCAACACAGGGTATTACTGTGAAAATGAGTATGTACAGGGATAATATAAATGCCGGTAATTTCATAGGCTCAATAAGCTGCAAAAGTAAAACAAAAGTCCATGAAAATCCATTAGAAAAATGAAGCCATATTAAATCGGCCAATTATTATTTCCATGTTCCCTGTAAATATTGTATGTTTGGTAAATTAATTCAAACAAATAGGCTTATTATGCAAACGCGCTCTCTGAAAAAATATGTCTATTTATCAATTGCTGCCGCAATAGCTACCATAACACTTAAGATGATTGCATACAAACTCACGGGTTCGATGGGTTTGTTTTCGGATGCCCTCGAATCGTGCGTGAACCTGGCAGCCGCGGTTATTGCTCTCATTATGTTAAGCATAGCCGAGAAGCCTGCCGACGAAGAGCATGTTTACGGGCATGGAAAAGCAGAATATTTTTCCAGTGCTATAGAAGGCGGGTTGATTGTACTTGCATCATTTAGCATTATCTGGACAGCCATACCCCGGCTGCTGCACCCTCAACCACTCGAAAACCTAGGTTTAGGTTTACTGGTAGCAGTGGGAGCCTCGGGAATTAATTTAGTAGTGGCGCTCATTTTATTAAAAAACGGACGCAAAAACAACTCCATCACACTCGAGGCCGATGGCAAGCACCTGATGACGGATGTTTATACCTCGGCCGGGGTTTTAATAGGTATAGGCCTTGTTAAAATTTCGGGTTGGCTGATACTGGATCCCCTGGTTGCTATTGCGGTAGCAATAAACATATTATGGGCAGGATACCAACTTATGCGTCGTTCGGCCATGGGTCTTCTCGATTCAGGCTTGCCTGAGGCTGAAAGGGCAAAGATCATCCAGGCATTGGATGCATTGAAAGCGCAGAAACTCACCTTCCATTCGCTTATGACCCGGCAGGCGGGCCAGCGCAAATTTATCGCGATTCATATTTTGGTCCCGGGTAAATGGACCATACAGGAAGGCCATGACAAAGTGGAAAAGATCGAGAAGGACATTCGTGACCTCTTTCCCGGCCAGGTAACAGTATTTACACATCTTGAACCCGTTGAGGACCCTGTCTCAATGCACGATATTGGTATAGACAGGTTTGAACCCCCGGTTTGAAAAACCTGCGAAAACATCAAAAGCCAATTCCAGGTTTCCTCGATTCAATAGCCTGGG
>JBAXXB010000170.1:0-9809 GCA_037128115.1 Bacteroidota bacterium | reverse complement strand
ATAAAAGTCACAATCCAGGTCCTGTACATCAACAGCACCATGCGATAATCCCTGGGCACCGTCGATAAAAACAGGAATGTTCCTGCCATGGGCCATTTCAATTATCTCCTTGATAGGGTTTATGGTTCCCAGGGTATTCGAGATATGACTGACTGCGACCATTTTGGTACGTTCGCCCAGTAGTTTTGCGAGTTCATCCATGTTAAGCTCACCCTCGGGTGTAACCGGGATGACCCTGAGTTTTGCTCCTTTACGTTCGCAGGCAAACTGCCAGGGAACAATATTTGAATGATGTTCCAGTGCTGAAACAAGAATCTCGTCGCCTTCGTTGAGAAAAGTTTCGCAATAGGAACATGCCACCAGGTTGATGGCTTCGGTTGCCCCACGAGTAAATATGATCTCATTCGGGCTGCCGGCATTCATAAAAGTTGCAACTTTTTTCCTTACGTCTTCAAAAGCACCGGTCGCATGCTGACTCAGGTAATGAACCCCCCGGTGCACGTTGGCATTGTCGTTCCTGTAATAATTGCTGATGGCGTCGATGACCGAATTGGGCTTCTGGGTTGTTGCGGCATTATCGAAATAAACCAGGGGTTTCCCATAAATGCTGCGTGAGAGGATAGGAAAATCATTCCTTACCGATTGTATTTTTGATGCAAATATTTCGTCCATACAGCTGAGTGTCAGATTTTTGAAAGATCAATATTGAACTCAAGCTTTTGATCGTGCGTGCTGCAGTTCAAAACGCACTGTTCGCATTGCGAAAGCTCGCCGCGCAGGCGTTTCTTCACCATGTCGTCCATACGTAAACGCAGTTCTGAAATAGAGATTTTATTAATTACCTCGGCGGCAAAAGCATACATCAGCAGGATCTTGGCATTGACTTCGCTGATACCCCGGGAACGTATGTAAAACAAGGCCTCTGAATCCAATTGGCCTATGGTAGCACCATGGCTGCATTTTACATCATCGGCATAAATTTCAAGAAAGGGCTTGGTGTCGATGCTGGCCTTATCAGTAAGCAATATGTTTTTATTGGTCTGAAAAGCGTTGGTCTGCTGGGCACCGCGGTGTACCTTGATATGACCGTTAAAAACACCGCTGGCATGATCGTCGAGCACCCCTTTGAAGAGTTCCCTGCTCTCACACCCTGGAGCGACGTGATTAATATAAACCTGGTTATCGATATGCTGATAGCGGTCCATCAGGTAGAGTCCGTAAATATTCGCATTGCTGTGACTCCCTGCCAGGGTGATGTAGGAAAGGTTACGTATGAGCCCGCCATTCAGGCTGATAGCGTTGGTAGACAAACTGCTGCCCTCATCCTGGTGAAAATACATGGAATTGATCAGCGTGGTGTGATCATCCTTGTTCTGAAGTTTGTAATGATCGAGCGTAGAGTTGCGCCCTATTTTCACTTCCGTGACCGTGTTGATAAAGGTTACATCATGATTGATAGAATCGTCGCATTGAACCAGCCGAAGGTGGCTGTTTTCGCCCAGGATCACCAGGTTACGGGTATTAAGGAACAGGTTTTGCTTAAAATCTGTTATATTTACCATCTGGATATTCTGATCAACAGTCACATTGTCAGGAATATAAATAAATATTCCATCCTGCGACATGGCCGTATTGAGGGCAGTGAGGCTTTCGGCAGCATCATCGGCATATTTGCCATAATGTGCATTAACTAACTCAG
The DNA here is from genome assembly GCA_037128115.1 of Bacteroidota bacterium. Classification (GTDB taxonomy): domain Bacteria; phylum Bacteroidota; class Bacteroidia; order Bacteroidales; family UBA4417; genus UBA4417. The sequence goes on along the minus strand of JBAXXB010000170.1, from coordinate 8,110 downwards.
GATAACGGCTAAAGGCGGCGGCCAGGCTACCTATAATCATCCCGTTAGGGTAAACTTTGATCAGGTTTTTCCGGTCGGCGAACCACCCATTGAGTTGCGACACAAGCAGGGTCTCGAAATGCGGTACGTCACATTTGAATATCTTGTCAATATCCAATTCGAAAGAAGGCGGCTCCGGCAGAGCGTGGTATTCATGATTCAATACCCGCGAAAGATCGGTACCCCGCCAGCGTTCGAGTGCAGCATGCGGAAAACCCGCTTTGCTGAACAAACCGAATGCTTTTTTTCGTTTTTCGGCTACAAAAGCGGTATCATTCCGTGTGATTTCCGGTTGTTTATCCGCAAAAACACCTTCCAGGTACGCTTTGAGGTCGTATATTGTTGAAACTGTTGCTGTTTCCATAGTTTAATTCTGTATTAACTTTCCAGAAATCAGGATTCATTCCGGATCCATTCGTAGCCTTTTTCCTCCAGTTGCAAAGCGAGTTCCTTACCGCCCGATTTCACAATGCGGCCATCAAAAAGCACATGCACCACGTCAGGGACAATATACTCGAGCAGGCGCTGGTAATGAGTTATGACAATAGTTGCATTATCGGGCCGGCGGAGTTTGTTCACCCCTGTGGCTACAATACGGAGCGCATCAATGTCGAGTCCCGAATCGGTTTCGTCGAGTATGGCCAGCGAGGGCTCAAGCATGGCCATCTGGAAGATCTCGTTCTTTTTCTTTTCTCCGCCCGAAAAACCCTCATTTACCGATCGGCTGGCGAGTTTCTCCTGCAATTCGAGCAATTGCTTTTTCTCTTCCATTTTGGCCAGGAATTCGGTAGCAGGCACTGGGTTAAGCCCCCGGTATTTACGTTGCTCGTTAATGGCGGTACGGAGGAAATTGGTGATAGAAACACCAGGGATTTCGACCGGGTACTGGAAACCAAGAAACAGCCCTTCACAGGCACGCTCTTCGGGCGACAATCCCAGGATGTTACGTCCTTTGAAAATAATTTCACCTTCAGTAACTTCGTAGCCTTCGCGACCGGCTATTACATAAGCCAGTGTGCTCTTACCGGTACCGTTGGGACCCATAATTGCGTGAACCTCCCCGGCATTTACCTGTAGGTTAATTCCTTTTAAAATCTCTTTCCCTTTGATGGAAACTCTCAGGTTTCTGATACTTAACATGTCTATTATAATGTGTTAATGTAGTAATGCGATAATGTATTTAATCCAAACTACCGGAATCGTAAATCCGGCATAACAAATTAGCCCACGCTTCCTTCCAGGCTGATGGCCAGTAACTTCTGAGCTTCCACGGCAAACTCCATAGGCAGATGCTGAAGAACTTCCTTTGCATAACCGTTGACGATAAGACCGATTGCACTCTCGGAACTGATGCCCCTTTGCTTGCAATAGAAGAGCTGATCGTCCGAAATTTTGGATGTTGTGGCTTCGTGTTCGATGATGGAAGTATGGTTTTCGGCTTTTATGTAGGGATAGGTATGCGCTCCGCATTTATCGCCCAGGAGCAGGGAGTCGCACTGAGAAAAATTGCGTGCATTTTCCGCCCTCTTGATCACTTTCACCAGGCCGCGGTAACTATTGTTGCTCTGTCCTGCCGAAATTCCTTTTGAAATAATAGTACTTTTGGTGTTTTTTCCGAGGTGTATCATTTTCGAGCCGGTATCCGCCTGCTGAAAGTTGTTGGTGACCGCCACCGAATAAAATTCACCCACCGAATTATCCCCCATCAATACAACACTAGGGTATTTCCAGGTGATAGCCGAACCGGTTTCGACCTGGGTCCATGATATTTTCGAGTGGCTGCCCTTGCAGATTCCCCGCTTGGTAACGAAATTATAAATTCCGCCTTCGCCTTTTTTGTTTCCCGGGTACCAGTTCTGCACGGTGCTGTACTTTACCTCGGCATCTTTCATGGCAACGATTTCGACAATAGCGGCATGCAGTTGGTTTTCATCGCGCATGGGAGCCGTACAACCTTCCATGTAACTCACATAGGCGCCTTCGTCGGCAATAATAAGCGTACGTTCGAATTGCCCTGTATTGGCTGCATTGATACGAAAATAGGTCGATAATTCAACCGGGCAGCGAACGCCTTTGGGAATATAGCAGAATGAGCCGTCGCTGAAAACCGCCGAGTTGAGTGCGGCAAAGAAATTGTCGTTACCCGGCACCACGCTTCCCATGTATTGTTTAACCAGGTCAGGGTGATTTTGAACCGCATCGCTGAACGAACAAAAGATAACGCCGTATTTTGAAAGTGTATCTGTAAAAGTGGTCTTGACACTAACGCTGTCAATTACGGCGTCTACGGCTACCCCGCTCAGTTTCTTCTGTTCTTCGAGCGAAATTCCTAGTTTGTTGAAAGTTTCAATCAACTCAGGATCAACTTCATCGAGGCTTGTAAGTTCTTTTTTTCGTTTAGGCGCAGCGTAAAATATGATATCCTGGTATTTTATCGGGGGATGATGCAGGTGTGCCCAGTTGGGTTCGGTAAGGGTAAGCCAGTGTCGGTATGACGTAAGCCTGAATTCGAGCAACCACTCAGGTTCATTTTTTTTTGCCGAAATAAACCTCACCGTATCCTCGCTGAGCCCGACTGGAGCCGTGTCCATCTCGATGTCGGTAAAAAAGCCATATTTGTAATCACTGTTTGTTACTTCCTGCAGTATATTGTTCTGATCTTTTTCCATTTCCTTGGGATGTCAGGCTCTTATTTATCTTTGGTTTAAATAAATTTAGTGCGCAAAGTTAGTAATAATAAAAGTATAGCAATACCTCAATTGACTGTTCTTCGAGTAAAAAACAAGCGGAACTGTGATTTGTTTGTTTATTTCGGAAAATCAATACTGAATTTGATTCCCGGGGTCTTGGCCAAATTCATAACGGCTGAACCGAAAGGAGAAAAACCTTAATTTTGCAGCAAATATACTTTCATGACCGATCCAACACCCGCTAAACGAACTGAACTTTCCTCCCTGGGCGAATTCGGGCTTATCAAACACCTGACAGCAGCATTTACCAACGAGCAGGTCTCCACGCTTAAAGGCATAGGTGACGATGCTGCCGTTATTGACTACGGCGATAAAGTGACCCTGGTTTCGACCGACCTGTTGGTCGAAGGCGTTCATTTCGATCTTGCCTATATGCCATTAAGGCACCTGGGGTACAAATGTGCCACGGTAAATTTCTCGGATATTGTAGCCATGAACGGCACTCCCAGGCAACTATTTGTAGGGATATCCGTTTCGAACCGTTTCCCGGTCGAAGCCCTGGAAGAGATTTACGAAGGCATACGGCTGGCGTGCAAGCGTTATCACGTTGACCTGGCCGGCGGCGATACCACCTCTTCGGTTCACGGGCTTTTCCTTTCGCTCACCGTTACCGGGGAAGCCGAAAAACAGGATGTGGTTTACCGCAACACGGCAAAAGAAAATGACCTGATCTGCGTGAGCGGCGACCTGGGCAGCGCGTATATGGGATTATTGCTGCTCGAGCGCGAAAAGAAAGTGTATGAAGCCGACCCCGGCATGCAGCCCGACCTGGCAGGTTTTGATTATATTCTCGAAAGGCAGCTGAAGCCCGAACCCCGCACCGATATTATTGAACTTTTAAAAACCGTGGGTGTAAAGCCTACAGCCATGATCGATATCTCCGACGGGCTGGCATCGGAAGTACTGCATATATGCGAAGATTCGAACCTGGGATGCCGGATTTTTGAAGATAAAATTCCACTCGATGCCATGACCGTTGCTGCCGCTGAAGAGTTTAACATCCAGCCGGTTACGGCAGCCATGAACGGGGGCGAAGATTACGAGCTCCTGTTTACAATTAATATGAACGACTTCGAGAAAGTGAAAGACCTGGAAGGCATCAGCATCATCGGCCATATGACAGAACCGAATGCCGGGGTTTTCATGGCCAGCAACAACGGTCCGCTGATCAAAATTGAAGCCCTTGGATGGAACCATATGAGGGAAGAAGAATAAACCTGGTATTGCCTGAAATAATATTACAAACCAGAAACATAGCTTTTGTAATTTCCATCTAAGGTCTAAGAACCCGGATCAAACTTTCCCGATACTTCCCTAACCCCCAACCCCTAAATCCCAATACCTAACCCCTAACCCCTCCTTGTCCAAGTATTCCATCCATATCGAAAATATAGTCCGCGAGCTGCCCGACAGCCCGGGGGTATACCAGTATTACGATAAGGACGGGAAAATACTTTACGTAGGCAAGGCTAAAAACCTTAAAAAGAGGGTCTCTTCCTATTTCCGGCGCGATGGATCACTGGTAGGCAAAGTAAAAATCCTGGTTCAGAAAATTGCGGATATCCAGGTTGTTGTAGTGGATACCGAACTCGATGCCTTACTCCTGGAGAACAACCTGATCAAGAAGTACCTGCCGCGTTATAACGTGATGCTGAAGGACGACAAGACTTACCCCTGGATTTGCATTAAAAAGGAAGTCTTTCCCCGGATTTTCCCCACCCGTAACCGCATCAATGATGGCTCTGACTATTTCGGGCCCTATGCCTCCGGGAAAATGATGCATACCCTGCTCGACCTGATACGGCAGCTCTACCAGGTGCGCAGCTGCAGCCTGAACCTGGGTGCGGCCGGAATACGGAATGGCAAATACAAGGTTTGCCTCGAATACCACATCAACAATTGCCTGGGCCCCTGCGAAGGACTCCAGACCGAAGAGGATTACGGGCAATCGCTACAGGAAATCCGAAACATACTCCGCGGGAATATATCAGCCGTACGCCAGCACCTGTCGCTCATGATGAAGGAATACGCCGACACCTACCAGTTTGAAAAAGCCCATGTCGTAAAAGAGAAAATAGGTTTGCTCGACCGATACCAGAGTAAGTCATCCATCGTAAATCCTTCTATTCACAACATTGATATATTCTCCTATGTGGATGAGCCGACTGCGGCCTACATTAATTTCATGAAAGTGATCAGCGGGTGCATCATACAGGCCCATACCGTCGAAATCAGGAAGAAACTGGATGAATCGCCCGAAGAACTGCTGCTGCTTGCCATAACCGAATTACGCGAGCGTTTCGATTCGAATGCGCCCGAAATGATAGTCCCATTTAAGCCGGATGTAGAATTCCCCGGCGTGATGTATACCACACCTTTACGGGGCGAAAAGAAAAAACTGCTTGAACTTTCGGAACGGAATGCCAAATATTACATGCTGGAGAAGCACAAACAACTGGAACGCGTGGATCCTGAACGGCACACCAACCGCATCATGGAACAGATGAAGGCCGACCTGCGGCTGAAGGAACACCCGGTGCGTATCGACTGCTTCGACAATTCAAACATACAGGGTTCGTACCCCGTGGCGGCTATGGTGGTGTTTACAAACGGTAAACCCGACAAGAAAGAATACCGGCACTTCAATATCAAAACGGTGGAAGGTCCTGACGATTTTGCCTCTATGGAAGAAGTGATCTACCGCCGGTATAAACGCGTGATAGATGAAAACCAGCCCCTTCCCCAGCTCATAGTGGTGGATGGAGGAAAAGGACAACTCAGTTCCGCCATGGAAAGCATCAACAAGCTGGGATTGCATGGGAAGGTTGCCGTTATCGGCATAGCAAAAAAACTGGAAGAAATATATTACCCGGGCGACTCGCTGCCTTTGTATATCGACAAGAAATCCGAAACCCTGCGTATTATACAGCAGCTCCGCGACGAAGCCCATAGGTTCGGCATCACGCATCACCGCAAGCGCCGTGAGAAAGGAACCATAAAAACGGAGCTCACCGAAATTGCCGGCGTAGGCGAATCCACCTCCACGCTGTTGCTAAGGAAGTTCCGCTCGGTAAAAGGCATTCGGGAGGCCACCTTGGAGGATATCCAAAAAGTGGCAGGACTGGCAAAGGGTAAAATCGTGTACCAGTATTTTCATAAAGAAGTTGCCGGCTTGCTTCCTGGGCCGCAATAAATTCTCAGTCCCGAAAGATGCTTTTTACAAAATATGAATACCGGATTGAGATTCATAAATCAAGAAGCGGTCAGCACATCAATTTATAGGACATACATTAAAAACATTCATAGGAATAACTTGTTCTTAAAGGGTGGAGTGAGCTATTTTAAAGCCAAACTGCTAAACCGGAAGTTTACCATTTTTATCTTATGAAAAAACTGATTGAGGGAGCCGTTGCTTTCAGGCAGAACGATTTCGAGACACACGAGAAGCTATTCTCCGAACTGGGGAAAGAGCAAAACCCGCATACCTTGTTTATAGGTTGTTCCGATTCGCGCCTGGTACCTGGAATGATCACGACTACCATGCCCGGCGAGCTGTTTATTATCCGGAATGTAGCCAACCTGGTTCCCCCTTTCAGTAGCACAGGCGAATACCTTGCAACCGTATCGGCCATTGAGTTTGCGATACAGGCGCTCGAAGTGGAGAATATCGTGGTATGCGGCCATTCCAACTGCGGGGGATGCGCAGCCTTATACAAACCCGAAGACTATTTCCAGAAAATACCCCATACCCGCAAATGGCTTGAACTGGCTCTCCCGGTCAAGGAAAAGGTATTACAAATTCTACCTGAAGGGAATCACGCCTCCAGGGAATGGCTGACGGAACAGATGAACGTGGTGGAACAGATCCATCACCTGCTCAGCTATCCCTATATTGCCGAAAAATACCAAAGCGGGAAACTGACTATCAGTGGCTGGTACTATATTATAGAAACCGGTGAAATTTTCAGCTACAACGCAGAAAAGGGATTTTTCGAACTGATCAACTGATTCACGGTATTTTAGAAAGGACCCAGTGCAGAATTGTAACCAGGAGCCGTTCCAAATCTTTCCCCGAAATGCAATCAGATCCGGATGTGAAGCCAGGCATTCAACTACTAACGCGGCTGTTTAATCTTCACTATATCAAAAATACCTTCAATCACTTCCAGGCCCGCGCGTGAAGCCTTGTCGTGGTATATCACTTTCCCTGCGCGATCAAGCAGTTCCACTTCCAGTTCCGAATCCACGCTTTCCTTGATCCTCCGGCTCATTTCGCCGGCTTTGGGTGCAAGCAGAATCCCGGTCTGCTTGAGGGTGGCTGTAATTTTCAGCTGGTGTTTCTTACTTCTGAAATCCAGGGAGAGCTTTTCATCGGCCAGGCTGAGCGCCGTGATCTCCGATTTGTTATAGGTGCTGAAAGGATAAAAAGTACCCCCGTAATATAAGAAGCCCAGGAAGCCAGTAAAAAAACTTCCCAGCCAGGGAACCTTTGCAATGCTGATCATCACGCAGGCATCGGACTTCTCGAAATTATTGCTCTGCAGCCAGATCCAGGATTCGGGAAACGAAATGCCCCAATCCTTTTCGATATATCCTTTGCCGCCCGAAAAATCGATTATTTCACCATTAACGCTTAAATTGCCGTCGATGCGGTGCGATACCGAAACCACCGCATGCTTGCATTCCATAAAAGGGACAAAGGAGTACCAGCCCATGATTCCAGGTGAAAATACAGAAGTGGGGTATTTCGCCCCTCCCGAATAACCCAGGCGTCCATTCACTTTCAGTAAAGGCGAATTGATGTTGAGCAACATGCTGTCGGAGGTAAAGACCGAATCACCTACCTGTACTCTAAAGTTTTTGGTATCGAAGCTGAAGGCCGAAACCGGGTACTCGATATATTGCGTGCTGCCAGTCATCCCATTGATTACCTGTATAAACGAATGGGGATTTTCAGGGTTCAGGGAAATGCCCGGAATAAAGGAATATACACTCTCCCTGTTCCTGGAGACGTGTTTGAAGTACCAGCCTTCGAAATAGCGTTTGTTCGACAGGCTCCCCTGGAAGACTTCCGGTTTAAAGATTTTCATGCAATAAGATTAGTGCCTCTTAGGTAATTAGTTAGCCGATCAGTTTCCAGGATGATGGATTTGAATCCACCTTGACCGATTTTTTCTAAAAATTGAGGTGTAAGGAAGTCCGGTGCTAAACGATACTATACTAACAACAAAAAGCATGTATTTATTGTCAGCGGCCGGTTTTAGGCAAGGGAGTGTTCACAGAACTGTGTCTGCCTTATATTTTCTTGGAGAAGATTTACA
>JBAXXB010000169.1:0-9824 GCA_037128115.1 Bacteroidota bacterium | reverse complement strand
ATGAATTGCTCCAGGTTGGCTTCAATAGCGCGATATTCGCTAAGTTGCAGCTTGAGTGGTGTAATTACGTCGCCCAGGTAAGCTTCGCTGGCATCGTGCAACAATGCGGTGAGCGCGAGGCGCGGATCGGCGTCCTCCGATTGCACCATTTGGCATACTCTTAGGGAATGGTCGGCTACGGAGTAGAATATTGGAACCTGCCCGCCAAAGCGGCAAATATTTGCAAGCGCATTGGCTATATCCTCAATATGAAACATGTCGGGCTTGGGATTGAGTATATCGAACGCAATACCTTTTGGGTGTGTGAGAAAGGTTGAGTTGTTCATGGCTTATAGCTCGTCGTCAAGGTTATTGTCAATGAGCTTTTCGTGGATGGAGAATGACTGCGAAAGGATGGCTACCACAATAAGTGTGAAGATGATTCGGGCCGTTTTTATAAACACATCGGCCAGGCGAAGTTCAGCATTGAGGTACGATAGTCCGGCCAAAGCCAGGAATACAAAGAAGGCAAAGAAAAGGAATTTCACCATTTTTTGCCGGAACAAAAACCAGCGATAGTTACGCGAAGGTTTTTCGGGTTGGGATTGGGTTTTCATGTTTTTAAAGGTGTTGGATTAGTAAATGATTCGTCCGCGTTCCATAGCGGCAACAAGTTCGTGCTTCAGAAAGCGGCATCTTTGGCCGGGACCATATTTAGCCGGGTTTTTCCCGTTTGAGTACCGGCTAATTATATCCAAGTTCCTGTTTACCCATAGTCTGAAAGCGGTTGCCTTCATCCCTACGAATACCCTTGCCTGCGGCTGTAATAGGTATTCAATATTTACGGGATTTACGGGCTTTTCAGGTTTTTTTTCCACTTTATTTTTCATGGTGTGGATAATTATAAGATTTTACTCGTAACTTTGTTTGAATAAAGAAGCAAATCTAAGGCATAAATCTAATTATCTAACAAATCTAATAAGAAAGTTATTAACAATTTTCTGTTAATAACTCGAATTTAAAAACAACTGGTTATGAGTACGAAAATTGATCTTATTAAAACTCAACAGGCTGAACGCCTGGAGCAAATAAGGGAACATACCGGCATGAACCAGCAGGTTTTTGCAGAGTATGTGGACCTTCAGCCGGGTAGTTACTCGGACATAAAGAGAGGAAAGTCGGGTATTTCCCGCAATCTGCTTGTTAAGTTAGAAAAAAAGCTAAATGTAAACATTGATTGGCTTTTAACCGGAACCGGTGACATGCTTAACGCAGGCGAGCAAGCACATATACCCAAGGCGGTTATTCCTCCTTACAAAAAGCAATCGACGGAGGGCGTGAATGCGTATATTGAAAACCTGTTCAGGATTATCGAGCGCAAAGATGAGCAGATCGACCGGTTACTGGAAGCCATACGCCAGCGCGACAGCCATACGGCAGAAGCATAGGCTTGTTCCGCACATGTTCCGCAAAACCCATGCATTTAAAGCGGAATGCTTACAGAATAGGCGTTTTGGAGGGGTTTAGATATGCTTCACACGCATGAGGTCGGCAGTTCGAACCTGCCAATTCCCACAATTAAGCCGCTCTTTCGGGTGGCTTTTTTTATAAATGCCTTATATTTGCATAGGATCCTCTTCATCCCCCTTTTGCTGATGCACCGATTATTTATCAGGAAATTATATCTAGCAGCTTTATGCTGCCTTTTCGCTCTCTGGACTTCAGGGCAGGGAACTGTTTCCGATAGCCTGCTGCAAATTGCGAACAGCAGCAAAGACCCGGCAAAAAAGATACAAGCTTTTATTGAACTTTCCGAACAGGAGACTAATAACCTTCCTAAAGCCCTGTATTATGCAAGCCAGGCCACAGAACTGGCTCATAAAACTGAAAATGAATCCGGGTACGTGAATTCCCTGATCAGGTTATCGCAAGTGTACTTTCTGCAGTCCGATTTTAAGAAGGCGATGGATGTGGCACTGGAAGGAAAAAGTCTCGCTGAAAAACTAGGCAAGCAAGTACAACTGGCGATATTATTGGATGGGATAGGGTTAATCTACTATAACCTTGGAGATAAGAAGGAATGTGCCAATTACTATTTTTCAAGCCTGAAAATTGCTGAATCGTTGAATAACAGGGCTTTAATATGTAAAACATATAACCGTATCGGTTTGCTGTTTAGTGAGCAGAAAGATTTTGGAAAAGCTATTGAATACCTGACAAAAGCTGATAGCCTCGCCCTGATATTGGACGACAAGGAAGGAGTGGCGGTTGGCTATAATAATATTGCAGTAACTTATTACAGCAGTGGGAATTACACTAAATCGTTGTATTTTCTGAAAGAAGCGCTGAAAATATCCAAAGCAATCGGACTCGAAAATCTGGAGGCCAGCCATTACCTGAATATGGGCAAGGCGTATTTTAAATTGAAAAAATACCCGCTGGCGATGCAATATTATTCGCAGGCTCTTGACATTTTTACACGACTCAACATCCCACCGAAAGCTGCTAGCTGTCGTTTGAACATTGGAGAAGCCCAGATTGCTGCCGGCAAATATATGGAGGCAAATATAAATTTCAATGCAGCGCTTAGTATTGCAAAGGAAAGAGGGCTTAAAGATATCATATACCAATCCTATAAGCTGCTTCATGAACTTGCGTTGAAAAGAGCTGACACATCCTCAGCATATAACTACAATGTGCTTGAGAACCAGTGGAAAGATAGCCTGGCTTATGCGGATAAGGAGCGCAATCTTGTGAAAATAGAACTTCAATATCATTTTGAGAAGAAGGAAGAACTGGAAAAGCAGGAGAGGGGAAGGAGAAAACTACTCAATACTGCCATTATCGTGACACTTGCCTTGAGTATAATTATCATCTTATTGATAATGAATCAAATAAGGCTGAGGGCAAAGAAATCGAAACTGGAAAAGGAAGGTCTGGAAAAAGAACTGGAATTTAAAAAGAAAGAACTGACGATCAATGTAATGTCACTGATGAAAAAAAGTGAACTGCTTTCTGATTTTTCGAAAAAAATCATACAATTCGAACAAGAAGCAACTACTGATGAGACCAGGTTTGCATTAAAAAGAGTAGGGAAGGAACTGCAGAAAACCTCGGAAGAGGAAACACTTAAGGAATTCTCGTTGCGTTTCAAGGAAGTACACAAAGATTTCTATGATGCATTACTCCGTAAATACCCTGATCTGACACCCAGTGAACTGAAGCTTTGTGCTTTCCTGAAACTTAACCTATCGACTAAGGAAATTTCAGAACTCACCGGTCAGCGGCTGAATACCCTCGAAAATGCCCGCTACCGCCTCCGCCTGAAATTTGGCATTACCAATTCAGAGGTAAACCTGGTTGCTTTCCTTTCCCAGATATAAATCTGGGACCCTCATTAGCATTCTATTAATTTAATAAACTAGTCAGCCTTCCATATCCCTTTTTCCAAAACAGTACAAGGCATCGTTGGCGATGACCATAATTCCTTCCTACAGAACTTCACCATTTAAAACTATCTTTTCATATGCCAGACCCAGTTGCGGAAGCCGTATCAGCTATGTTTTAATGATTAATTTGTTAATTATCTTATTATTAGTGATATAAATATTGCTTTGGTTAGCAGAATAAGCTTTGCTCAGTTAAAATAGAGGTGCGTTTGAGCTATGACTGAGGTTTAAGAGGGGTGCTTTTCGATACATGTTTTGCATTCTTAGCCGATATTTGCCCCTGGTTTGGTAATGAGGTCTTCAGATTGTGCATTCGGCATACTGAACCATTCTTATCGCCTACTTACCATTTTAAAACTATTTACCGTGAACCACAAGCACAAGAAAACCCATTTGCAGGAGGAAACTGACCTGGATGAAGAAACAGAAGAAACAGAATTAGCGGGCTCAAACGAAAAGGATGATATCAATACGTTCATCCGTAAGACACAACTACAGGCCCTTGTCCTGAAAAAGCTCACTGAATCTCTTTCTCAGCCTGAACTTAAAGAAACAGGGGAAGTAAGTCCGCCTAAAAATAAGTAGGACTACATATGAACCACCCATTCACGAAAACAAATCAAATAATCAATAAATTCCAAAAATCAAGAGCATGAAAAAGAATCTATTCTTTTTGGTTTTAAGCCTGTTACTGTGCAGTGGCACTTACGCCCAGCTCAGCGGTACGAAAACCATCCCCGGAGACTATGCAAGCGTTGCTGCAGCCATCACTGACCTGAATACACAGGGTGCAGGCACCGGCGGTGTTACTTTCAATATAGCTGCCGGCTATACCGAAACCTTTAGTTCCGCCACTGCGGGACGAATTACGACCCTCACCGGATCAGTTACTACTCCTGTGGTTTTTCAGAAAGCTGGTTCAGGGCTTAACCCGATCATCACGGCTTCCACCGGATCCGGAGTGATGGATGCTATAATTACCATAGCCGGATGTGATTTTGTTACTTTCAACGGGATCGACCTGCAGGAAAATGCTGCCAATATCACAAGCCTCACCCAGATGGAATGGGGCTATGCTTTACTAAAGGCTAGCGTTACCGATGGGTCGCAGAACATTACGATCAAAAACTGTGCAATCACACTTAATAAGGCCAATACGGCTTCGGTGGGTGTTTATTCGAACAATCACCTGGTGAGTTCGGCAACTGCGCTGGTCATTACAGCTGCTTCGGGTGCCAACTCAAACATTAAGATATACAGTAACACCATAAGTAACTGTTATTCAGGTATTTCAATTTCCGGGTACAATCATACTGTCTCGCCTTACGATCTTATGGACCAGAATAACGAGATCGGTAAAGACGGTGGCAATACCATTACAAACTTCGGGGGTGCAGCCGTGGCCATGAATGGAATATATACCATTTACCAGAACAACCTGAAAGTGGCGAATAACAGCATTACAGGAGCCGTTTCAGGAACCGCTCAATGTTCCGGTATTCAGCTGGGTTCATCAGCCAACGCCAGCCTCGATTTGTATGCAAATACAATTAGCCTGCAGTTTACGGCAACTACCGCAACTTTTTACGGCATCTTCGATAATATGAGTACTACAGGTACCAATACCAATGTCGTGAACATCTATAATAATATAGTTTCAGGCTGTACCATGCCTACGGCAACAAGCGGGTCCTGTAATTACATATATATATCCCAGGCAGCTACGACTTACAGTTTGCATAACAATACTGTAACTAATAATACCTATGGATCGGCTGCCGCCACTGCGATAGGTTCAGTTTATTATATTTACCTTTTCGGTAATCCGACCACCAATGGTACTGTTGATGTATACGCCAACGAGATAAGCAACAATACAAGGGTTCAATCGGTATTAGCAGCAGGAACCACCTATTTTTTTTACCTGGGAGCTCGCGGAAATGTGCAGAATACTTATGATAACCTGATAATCAATAATACTACAGCAACCACTGGAGGAGCCTACCTGTATTATCTTACCAATGCGGCTCCTTTAAAAAATTTCTACCACAATACAGCCAGTGGAATCATTAATGCAAACGGGGTGGTTTATGGGTTTTATAATGGCAGCGGTACCAACCTCTATGTCTATAATAACACGATTAAGAACCTGACTTCGAATGCGGCGACCAGTGTTGTCAGCGGGATGGTATTCAACAGCCTGGGAGCGTTAGGAAACATGATTATATACAACAACTTTGTTTCCGAACTTTATGCACCAAATGCCACGAATGCCGCTTGTGCTATAATCGGCATGAATTTAAACGGACAATCGGTTAATACGATGGGGCTATATAATAATACTATTTACCTCGATGCCGTTTCATCCGGTGCGAATTTTAGCACCACGGGCTTGCAGGCTAATTCAAATCCGGTGTTTAACGATTTTAGGAATAATATTATCATTAACAAATCTGTCCCTATGGGATCAGGAATAACCTCGGCATTGAAGAATGCTGTAGTGAGCCTGTCAAATTATTCCCCGGTTTCGAATAATAATAATTATTATGCCGGTACACCATCTGCCAACCAAGTGATATACACGGATGGAACTACTTCATACCAGGCTTTGCAGGGTTTCAGGTATGCTGTTTATCCGGCTGATATTCAGTCAGTCAGTGAAAATGCTCCTTTCTTAAATGTATCCGCTGTTCCTTATAACCTGCATGTGAGTTCTGCCATTCCAACCCAGGTTGAAAGCGGAGGTGCGACTATTTCCAGCCCCATAGCAATCAATATCGATTTTGACGGAAATCCTCGTTATCCGAATACAGGATACCCCATTAATGCACTTTATCCCCCGGTTGCACCGGATATGGGCGCCGACGAATTCGCGGGGATACCCCTCGACCTTACTGGGCCAACAATTACTTATTCTCCTCTCGGTTTTACAGCTTCCACACTGGCGCGCACACTCACAGCAACTATTACTGATCCACATGGTGTGCCTACCAGTGGAATTGGCCTGCCTCGCGTCGCGTGGAAAAAACTTACAGGCGGCACCTGGAACTACGTAACATCTGTATCCATAGGATCAGATAAATATAATTTTACTTTCGGGTCAGGAGTGGCACAAGGAGATACAGTATTCTATTGCGTTTTAGCCCAGGATGCTTTCACCACACCTTCTGTAAGTATATTTCCATTCAACGGGGCAACTGGTTTTTCTTCTAACCCACCGGCTTGTTCGCTCTTGCCAACTAATCCGTCTTCTTATTATATAGCATCGCAGTTATGCGGAACATTTACAGTAGGCGTTGGTAAAAATTATCCGACTCTTACAGCTGCCGTCAACGACTATAATATAAAGGAAATAACCTGCCCGGTAACCTTCCTGCTGACCGATGCTACCTATACTTCTGAAACTTACCCCATAACTATAAAATATAACCCGGGAGGTAACGCATCCAATGTGCTGACAATCAAGCCTGCAGCAGGCGTCAGTCCTGTTATTTCAGGGATTTCGGCTGTCTGCGCCATTAAATTACAGGGTGCCCAATATGTTAACATCGATGGTTCCAACAGTTCATCCAACAATCAGAACCTGACCATACAAAACAACAGTTCAGCCGGCTTGTCCAGCGTTATCCTCTTTTCTTATAACGGCACTACAGCGGCATCCTATGTTACTTTGAAAAACTGCCTGCTTCAATCCTCACTGTCAGGTATAGCGGCAACTTATGGTATTATGATGAATATTCTCAGCGGTGCAGGTGGATGCAATAACCTGGTTATCGATCATAATACGATCAATACTTGCCGTATGGGGGTATTTATCGGGGGCACAGCCGACAACTACGCTACGAACATCCAACTCACTAATAATACTATTGGATCGGCAGTTCAAACTTCAGGTGTGGAAAGACACGGTATGGAGATACAGTACGTGAGCAACTTATTAGTCCAGGGAAATGAGATAATGGGCCTTATTAACGGAACTTCTGCCAACCTGAACATTTGCGGCATTCAGATGACTGCAGGCACCGATATCCGGATCATTGGAAACAAGATACACGACTGGAAACCCCTGGCATACTCCTTAGGGGCTAATGCTTGTGGTATTGTCTATGCACCGGAATCTCCGGGCGTTGGTGAGATCTCGAACAACCTGGTTTACAATATTACTTTCCCGGGAGCTACAGCAAACCCAACAGGTTCAGTAGCAAGCGGTATATCGACAGGTAATTTTTGTGGAACGCTGAAAATATACAATAATACTGTACTGCTTTCGGGCAATTACCTCGCATCCACGGGTCCGGGTACGTCAGTGTGCCTGTATATTGGTAATAGTAATACACTGGATGTCAGGAATAACCTGCTGAAGAATTCGTCGCAGCCTAGTTCTGGAACTCCTTCTGCAACTTCATACGCAATTGCTTTAGGTTCCGGGAATACTTATACTGCATTCGACTACAACGATTATTTTGTGGATGAAATAGGACCCAATACAGGTTACTATGCAAATGCTTCACTACCTACGCTTGGCAGCTGGCAAACTGCCACAGGCAAGGATATAAATTCTGCCAACATTGACCCGTTGTTTACTTCCTCAACTAATTTTCTTCCTACGGCTTCCCTGTTAAATAATAAGGGCGTTTACATAGCTGCAAATCCGTTTGATATCATAGGATGGACACGTAATAATCCTTCTGATATAGGTGCATACGAATTTGGAAGCGATCCTTTTGTTCATACCCTTACCCACAGCGTGGCAACCAGTAACAGTGTAACACTGAACGGGGATGTAAATGCTGCTGATAACAGTGTGTCCACATTCTTCGATTACGGAACATCAATTGCTTATGGTACTTCAGCTGCTGCAACACCAAGCACTGTAAGTGGTTCATCCCTTACACCCTTTTCAACTTCACTCAGCAGTTTGAATTTTGCTACTACCTATCATTACAGGGCTCGCAGTGTAACTTCCGGGGGGCTTATTTCTTATGGCGCTGACTCAGTATTTACGACTAAACCAGTTGCACCTACCGTAATTACCACAGCAGCTACGGCTATATCCTCTGCAAATGCTACTCTTAACGGTACGGTTAATTCAAACGGAGCCACAGCTACGGTGACGATTCAATATGGGCTTACTGCTGTTTACGGAACAACTGTAAATGCATCACCTGCATCAGTTAGTGGTCTGTCAGTAAACAATGTTCTAACGACTATAAGCGGTCTAACACCTTATACAACTTATCATTTCAGGGTGGTTGCTACCAATTCAGAAGGGACTACGAATGGTAACGATATGACTTTTACCACCCTGGCGGTACCTTCAACCGTACTAACTCAGGCAGCAGCGAACCTGGTTTCGACAAATGCCACACTCAACGGAAGTATAAATGCGAACTACGCACCCACTAATGCCACTTTTGAATGGGGCTTAACCACTTCCTATGGAAATACGTTAACTGCTGTTCCGGCCCAGGCTAGCGGAAATACTCCTACTACTGTTTCAGCAGGATTAACCGGGCTTTTACTGGGAACTACTTATCATTTCCGTTGTGTAGGAACCGGACCCGGAGGGACGGTTTATGGGCAGGACTTAGTGTTTATCTCCGACTGCCCTGCACCTGTTCAGGCGGGTGCCATTACAGGTTCTTCGATAGTTTGCCAAAATACCCAGGGGGTTCACTATTCAGTTTCAGCCTTGCCTTTAACTACCAGCTACAACTGGACGCTGCCTGCCGGAGCTTCAATAACAGCAGGAGCCAATACCAACAGCATTACAGTAGCTTTTTCGGTTTCAGCGCTAAGCGGTAACATCACTGTTGCAGGTGTGAATACATGCGGAACTGGACTTATTTCGTCGCTCCCAATAACGGTTAATATCCTTCCTGTACCTACAGTTGCGGGTTCAGCTTCTGTTTGCCAGGGAACTCCGGTTGTTTATTCAACACAGGTCGCAATGACAAACTACATATGGAATGTTACTGGCGGAACTATTACTTCCGGAGCCGGAACAAATTCAATAATGGTTACCTGGAATGCACTGGGATCACAAAGCATCAGCCTGAATTACAACAATGCCAATGGTTGTTCGGCAGCTGCACCGGTCAACTACGCAGTAAACGTGCTGCCATTGCCAGTTCCTACTATCAGCGGAGCCAGCGTAGCCTGCGAAACGTCTGTTTATCTTGACTATTCAACTGAAGCCGGGATGACCAATTATGTTTGGAATTTATCGCCAAACAGTGGAACTATCAGCCAGTCAGGTACAAATGTTGTTACCATTTTCTGGACTTCACCCGGGGCAAAATGGGTAAGTGTTTCCTATACTGGTACAAACGGCTGTAATGCTGCAACTCCTGCCATTTACAATGTTACTGTTAATCCACTTCCAGGTACACCCGG
>JBAXXB010000168.1:0-9883 GCA_037128115.1 Bacteroidota bacterium | reverse complement strand
AAGGTCGGTAAATTGAATCGGCAGAGGGTGGTCAATTTAGTCGGCATATCCAATAGGCATCATTTCGGCACCCTTTGTTTTCTTTTGCGTAAATTGAATAAAATAGCCCTGACCTTCAATATGCTCCACTTCAGACCAAGTTAATTTTTCAATATCAGAAAATCTCAATCCAGTGAGTGCAGAAAATAAAGATGCATTTTTTAGGATTGGATTTTGGCAGTCTTTTTTAGCCAGGCTATTCAGTTCCTCCAAAGTTAAAAAATTCCGTTGGGTTTCCTCTTGTTTAATAGGTTTAATCCGGGCATTCAAATCAGTTTGTAAATAACCATCGACATATGCCTGCTTTAATGTGGCTTTCAATTTGAGGAAATATGAAGCTGCCGAATTGCGAGAAAGAGTTACTTTGCTACTCTTATTGCTTTTGGTAGTCAAAAGATAATCTTTAAACTCGTTAATGTATCTTTCGTTGAGGTCAGCGAACCGGATAGAATTATTAGAAAAAGTTTTAAGATAATTATATGCTGATGCCCAGTTATCATGGTTAGAGGCTTTGCGTTTATCAGTTAATTGCTTGAAATACTGAAGAAAGGAACGTTCGCAAAGTTCCTTAATACGTAACTGCTCGCGTTCGAAGCCGTTGTATATTTCAGGTTTATCCAAATAATCCTGGCGTTGCTGACAAATCTGTTTTGCAGTCTTAAGTGCATTAAGATTATGCAATTCGTATGTTTCATTAATTACCGGATCCAGGTCATAAACGGGAAGCTGTTTATCCTTGCGTTTTAGAAATTTAATAGGCGAATGAATATACATGCCTAAAAATTCTCTTCTTGTTGATTTCCCTGTTTTGGGATGTGTGATTGCGGGGTAAAAGTCGAGGAATAAACTTGCCCGGTCACCAGAAATTGGCTTTTGCCGTAAAGTAACTTTTATACTCATGGCTTAAGGATTAGTTGTTTAACTCAATAATTTGTCTAAGTCGGAACGCCTAATTATAGTTTTCTTTACTAAAATATTGGTTGCTTTCAATTTCCCTGAATTAATCAGGAGGTAAACATTTTGACGGGAACACCCTATTAACTTTGAAACATCGCGTACACTCAAAAATTCTTTTGCTTTTAGATCCTCAAGTGGTTTTTCTTTTATGAGTTTTGTTTCCTTATTACTGGCTTCTATCTTAGAAGACTTAAGATTCATTTTATATGCTTTTCTATTACAGGTATGAGAGCAAAAGCGGGTACTGACGGTTCTGGCCGTGAACTCCAACCCGCAATGCTGGCAAATTCTTTGTACCTTTATATTTGAGCTCATTTTGTAATATAATGTTTAAAAGTGTACTAAAGTGTAAAGTAATTTCCCCATATTTAAGGTATGAGGTACAAATAGCATTGATAAACTGTACCGAGGTACAACAAAGGTACAAAATTATCATGAAAAAAGGTATAATAAGCCAAAATAAATAATAAGGAAATTGTATTAAAAAAGCCCTGAAATAGGGCTTTATCAAGGGTTACAGAAGATTTATTATGGATATGTTTTGGGGAGGTTACTTTCCGATACAAAACTTTCCGAAAATATTTCCCAGTATATCATCGGTAGTAACTTCCCCTGTTATTTCGCCAAGATGATATAATGCCGAGCGTATATCGGTGGCTATCAGATCTGTAGGGATGCTGGTATTCAGTCCTTTGAGAGCATCGGTCAGCGCTTCCAGGGTTCTTGTGATGCTGTGATAGTGCCTTGCATTGCTTATAATGGCCTGGTCTCCAATATGTGCAGTTTTTGCCGTGCTTACCAGGCGTTCGATAATAAGGTTTACATTTTCCTTGCGTTTGGCTGATATGAAGATGGTTTCCAGGTCAAAAAGCTCCGTGATATGAGAAGGAACTTCAAGCATAAGGTCGGTTTTGTTGCCAATCAACAGAAAATGCTTTTCTGGATCGTCAATATGATCCCGGAACTCCAGGCGCAACTCTTCAATTTCAGCGGCTGTTATGGTACTAATGTCAAACAGGTAGAGGATAACAGAGGCTTCCCTTATTTTTTCATAGGTCCGGCTTATTCCGATAGTTTCAATGGTATCGGTGGTATGTTGGCGAAGCCCGGCTGTATCAATAAACCTGAAGGTGATGCCGTGGGTGGTAAAGGTATCTTCAATAGTGTCGCGGGTGGTTCCCGGAATTTCACTTACAATGGCCCTTTCCTCGTTGAGCAGGGCATTAAGCAGAGTCGATTTGCCAACATTGGGTTTGCCGCTAATAGCAACAGGAATTCCTTTTTTTATTACGTTACCGAGCGAGAATGAGGAGGCAAGTTTTGTCATCTCCATAATAAGTACTGTCATCAGGCTTCGTAACTTGTTACGATCAGCAAACTCAACGTCTTCTTCGCTGAAATCGAGTTCGAGTTCGAGTAAAGATGCCAGGTCGAGCAGCTGGTTGCGCATTTCTTTTATGCGAAGCGAAAATCCGCCGCGCATTTGCGACAAGGCGAGGTCGTGGGCTACCTTCGAACGTGATGAAATCAGGTCAGCAACCGCTTCGGCCTGCGACAAATCAAGCCTGCCATTAAGGAATGCCCGGAGTGTAAATTCTCCTTCCCTGGCCATCCTGGCACCTCCGTTTATAAGAACTTCCAATATGCGCTGTTGTACGTATTCTGATCCATGGCACGAAATTTCAACTATGTCGTCTCCGGTGTAAGAATGTGGCCCCCTGAAAATAGTAATCACAACCTCATCGATTAGTTCGGAATCAGCAGCGAAATAGCCGAAATGTGCCGTATGGGTATCAAAACCTTCGAGTCTTAGGTTGGGGTTACGCGACTTGAAAAACAAATTGCTTATGTCCACAGCCTTTGGACCCGAAAGCCGTATCACTGAAATGGCGCCAATCCCGGGTGGGGTCGACAGGGCACATATAGTGTCGCTTTTTGTTAGTGAAGTATATGGATTCATCGTGCGGGCTCTGGGTTTAACAAAGATAGTAAAAATGACATCATTTTAAAAGTAATGTGGCCATTTTGTTGCTTGCGTTATTGCAATGATATGATTGTCAGTGATTCCGGTAGTTTATTGCCGGTTAATCACCCCCGTCACTCACATTCTGTAATTCACTGTCTTTATTCCCTTCCAGGATAGAAAGCACAGATTTGATATCATAAACACTGTTATTTTTACGGTTACTCAGGACAATTATGGCAATGTCAGCATCCATATCTATCCATAGCATTGTGCAATACCCTGCCCACCATCCGCCATGGTAAACATAATGGACCTTTTTCATGTTTGTTGCCTCAGTCATAAGCCTGAAGCCCAGGCCATAATTATGCCTGCTTTTATGTTCAAAGCTATGCGGGGTGAACGCTTCCTTGAGCCAGTGTTTGTTCAGCAGGCAGCCTGAATGGAGTGCGAAATACCATTTTTGCATATCGCCGACTGAACAGAAGACTCCCTTGTCGCCATAAACGCCGTCAAAAAACTCACGTTCCCGGCGCCTGTTACCCTGGAATCCGGTTGTGCGATATTTTAAAACCGAATCCGGTGCAAGGGTGTCAATAAAAGAATCTGTCATATTGAGGGGGACAAAAATCCGGGAATGGATGAAATCCACAAACCTCAACCCACTGACTTTCTCAACTATGGAAGCCAGGATGATAAAGTTGGAATTATTATAACTGAAACTTCTGTTGGGTTGGTTGTAAGGTGCCGGCAAGGGATCAGCCTCCTGGAACCATTTCAGTACAGTATCGTTCGTTGGGGAAGACCCGTTGAGCCTTCGCTTATCTTCAAAACAATAGAGGTAATTAGGCAATCCACTCCTGTGGCTCAGCAGATTTTCGATGGTAATGCCATGGTATGGGAAGGATGGAATATATTGCTGAATACTGTCCTGTAATTTTAATTTGTGTTCCTGCGCAAGCAATAGTATGGCAACACCGGTAAAGGTCTTACTTATTGAAGCAAGCTGGAAAGCAGAATGCATAGATAAGCTGTCCTTGTGCAATATATCCGCATACCCGAAGACGTTCTGATACAGGATGATTCCTTTCTGTGCAACCAGGACAGCCCCGTTAAAACCTTGTTTTTGGGCTTTTTTCTTAAAGAGGGTATCAAGTGCAAAAGCTTTTTCAGTGGCATGAATTTCTTTCCTGATCCGGGCTTCTTCCTTGGGTGTTAATTCGTTTTTGGCAAGGCAATCCGTGAGTTCTTTCGGATTATGTGGGGTTTTGACTGAACAGCCCTGTGATAATACAGACTGTATTGCTATCAGGATGAGGAAAATATAGGTATGAGGAGGAAATTTCAATGGAGGAAATTTTAGTTTACAAAAAAAAACAATGCATACGTTCACCCGACAAATTCAGACAAACGTTGTTAACAAATTACTGTTAAGTAAAAGCTGTTTCCTTAATTATATCCCTCATTTTGGCCGGGATTCCTTGTTCATGCTATTGGTTATTAAACTCATTATTTCTTAGGGATAGATAAAATGCGAATAATGGGCAGGGTTTAAAATTATTTTTACCTTTGGGGATAAATTATTTTCTGCTATGAGCATACTCGTTAATAAAGATTCCCGGATTATAGTTCAGGGTTTTACAGGCAGCGAAGGCACATTTCACGCCTCCCAAATGATTGACTATGGTACTAATGTCGTTGGAGGTGTTACGCCCGGTAAAGGCGGTAACGAACACATAGGCCGTCCTGTTTTCAATACCGTCAAAGAAGCAGTGAAAGCCACTAACGCCAATGTGTCACTCATTTTTGTTCCGCCAGCATTTGCTGCTGATGCCATAATGGAAGCCGCCGATGCCGGTATTAAAGTGATAGTCTGTATTACCGAAGGCATCCCGGTCAAAGATATGATGGCAGCCAAAGAATATGTCGATGGACTTGATTGCCGCCTGGTTGGCCCGAATTGCCCTGGTGTCATTACCCCGGGTGAAGCCAAAGTGGGCATCATGCCAGGTTTTATTCATAAAAAAGGCATTGTCGGTATTGTGTCGCGTTCAGGCACCCTGACCTACGAAGCAGTCGACCAGCTTACCAAAGCCGGGTTAGGACAAACAACAGCGCTGGGTATAGGTGGAGACCCAATCATAGGTACTACCACCCGCGATGCCATGGAGTTGTTTATGGCCGATCCCGAAACCAAGGGAATCGTTATGATTGGCGAAATTGGTGGAAGTATGGAAGCAGATGCGGCATATTTTGTCCGCGATCACGGCACCAAACCGGTTGTAGGATTTATCGCTGGTGCTACTGCCCCGGCCGGCCGCACCATGGGACATGCAGGTGCCATTGTGGGCGGGAAAGCCGATACAGCTGAGGCTAAAAAAGCCATTATGCGCGAATGCGGAATCACGGTGGTTGATTCACCGGCAGAAATCGGGGCTGCCATGCTTAAACTTTTGCAAAATTAAGATTGGCTGAAATTTCCGTCTCAGTAAACCAGGAATAAGCAGCAACCGATCAATTTCAATAAATATAGAAGAGGTACAATTTTCTGCCTGCCGAAAAGCATGCAATAAGTTGTGCCTCTTTTTGGTTTTAATATCAGCCTTTCATAAAGAATTGTGTTCTCAGGCCTGGCTGCATTCAATTCGTATGGGCTTAGGGAAATATTTCCGGTTGAGTAAACGTCAACTCATCCTGCACTGTACTGCGTACCTACTTTCTCTCTACTCTCTCGTAAGCTCCCAAATCGGGGAGGCCATGGTCGAACCGGGAAATGCCTTTCCTGTCATGGGTAATATCAGGCAATGTATTATTAATAATGCTTAGTGATGCGGCATCAATGGCAACAGATAAAGTATCGAGCTGAAAGTTATTTAAATAAGGGTCAACAAATTTGGCATCTTCATTCGTAATGCAGGAGGTGAATTTCTGGTCATAACCCTTACCTTTATAATTTTCTTTGCTCCAATTCACCAGGCATTGATCAAACTGGAAATTAAAGGCTGTACCTGCCAACTCGTAAAAGTCAATCTCTCCTGATCCGTTCCCGGTAATGATGCAGTTCCCGAAGTAAGCACCGGTAAGAGCACCAGGCAGTTGAACCAATCCGGCTGTATCCATAGTATAATTGCTGATACTCAGTGCCGGGTACCCCCTTCCTCCAAAATATCTTGCGAGCGTGCAATTCCGGAAATCGTAATTTCCCCCGTTTTCAATCGAAACAACGTTGCCTCCGCAATTGGTTACCTGGCAGTTGGTTGCAACAATTTTTGCTTTAGTTGCCATGATTCCATAATTAGTCATGTTGTTAATCATGCAGTTATGGAGTCGCAGAGGTTCTTCGCCATCCGGAAACCCGCAACTGTCAGCCAATATCCCAACTTTTGCATTCGTGATTTCGGCATAGGTAAAACTGTTGTTTTTACTTCCGTTCATGAGCCAAATCCCTTCCCACAAACCGGGTAAACTAAGGTAGTCGTCGTCGAGCCTGTCGCTGGTAAAGATCACCGGCGATTCCAGTGTACCGGATACCTTAAGTGAAGCACCCGGCCTGATTTCGAGGCTGCTCCCGTTATGGAAATATAATTTTGTCCCGGCTGCTATTACCAGTTTGCATCCGTTTTCCGCCGTAAGCTTTCCAAATATTACATGCGGCTTATCGCCCGGCAGGGTAATGTCGCCCGTTAATATAGTATTGTGGTGAAAATAGACATCCTGGCCCCAGGCTACTAATTTAACATCCTGGATATTACCGTTGGTTTCAAAAACAACTGAATCGCTTTCAATCAGGGGATTGTTAGCATTGTTCGGATCTATGGTAACCTTAACAAAAATATATGCACTGTCATTTGCCCCGATTTCCAGATTAAGATATTCTTCGGTTGCTTTGCCATCAATATTCAGCCTGAATGGGGATGATTTGCCCCGTGCCAGGGTGATTTTGGAAATATTAATTTTAGTATTGCCTGTATTCCGGATTACCAGCGGCCGGGTTATAGAGCCAACAGTAGTAAAGACGGTATCAAACATCACGGTATCGTTGCTGAATTCAAGCCTGAATGCTGGATTGGAGTTAAATTCGTCTTTTTTACAAGCCGATGAGGCTAATAATCCAATCAAAGCCAGAAAAAGTATACCCCAAAGGGTTTGTTTCATTGTCATTAGTCTTCCTAAATAATAGCTTGTAAAGGTAAATGGAATCAGGATTGTTTTATTTAAACGAATTTATTTACGAAATAATATTTTGAGGCAACATTTTTTATAATTTTAAGGTTATAATCAGAGCATTTAGAAATCGTCACAAATATAAGTTGAATCATATGTAAAAAAAATGTACTTTTGCACGATTTAACAGAGCAAATACAATAAGGGCTAATTAGTTGACATACTATGGATTATATTAAATTTGACAAATCGAAACTGGTGAATCTTGAGTATTCTCTTACACGCGAATTGCTCCGATCGAACAGGGCCGGCTCTTATGCCTCCACTACTATTATAGGCTGTAATACCCGTAAATATCATGGGCTACTGGTTACACCACAGCCACAACTTGATGGGGGAATGCACGTGCTGTTGTCGCTGCTCGATGAAACAGTGATTCAACATGATCAGGAATTTAATCTGGCAATCCATAAATACAAAGGTGAGAAGTATAATCCCAAGGGGCATAAATATGTTACGGATTTTACATTCGATCCCAACCCCATCATTACCTATAGGGTAGGAGGGGTGGTGCTGACAAAGGAAATGCTCTTTGCCGGCAACAGCGATAGTATAATTATAAAATACACCCTGGTTGAAGCTCATTCGCCAACCCAATTGCGTTTCAGGCCATTCCTGGCATACCGGAGCATTCATTCACTCAGTAAAGCCAACAACGATGTTGAGCGGAAATATGATCCTATACCGAACGGAATAAAAGTCAGGATGTACCTGGGCTACCCTCATATTCACCTGCAGTTTTCGAAAGAAACGGAATATGTGCATGCCCCCGACTGGTATTTTGACTTCGAATACATGCGCGAAAAGGCACGCGGTTATGAATCACAGGAAGATCTATACACCCCCGGATATTTCGAGTTGCCCGTCAACGTTGGCGAAAGTGTTTACTTTATGGCCAGCCTTGAGGAAGAAGATCCAAGGATTTTTGCACGTATGTTCAACCAGGAGTTGAAAAAGCGTATTCAACGTGATAATTTCGAAAATTGCCTTAAAAATGCTGCGCAGCAGTTTATCGTAAAACGCGGTAAGAAGTATGAACTCATTGCCGGTTTCCACTGGTTCGGGCGTGTGGCACGCGATACTTTTATATCATTACCCGGGCTGACGCTGGTTCAGGGCGATTTCAAAACCTTTAAAGCGATTTTAGATACCCGCCTGGCTGAAATGAAAGGACCTCTCTTCCCCAATTCCGGAACGGGTGACAGGCTCGAATATAATTCGGTAGATGCACCGCTATGGTTCTTCTGGACACTGCAACAATATATTAAATTCAGTGGTGATAAAAATGTGTGGAAGAACTATGGTGCACAAATGAAACTGATCCTGACCAGCTTCCGTGAAGGTGCCGCTTACAATATCCATATGCTCGAAAGCGGTTTGCTTTATGCAGGCGTAACCGGTGCGGCCGTTACCTGGATGGATGCAGTGGTTGACGGCAAACCTGTCACTCCGCGAATCGGGCTTGCCGTTGAAGTAAATGCGCTTTGGTATAATGCGATACGTTTTGCTATTGAGTTGGCTGAAGATGCCGGCGAGAAAGATTTTGTCAACCTGTGGAAGCCTGTTTCGGATCGCTTTCCTGCAGCCTTTACCGAGGCTTTCTGGTATAAAGAGAAAAGCTACCTTTATGATTATGTGCATGGTGACTTCCGGGATAAATCGGTACGTCCGAACCAGGTCTTTGCGGCTTCCCTGCCTTATTCACCTCTCAATGATGACCAATGTAAAGGCTTACTCGACAGGATAAAATCAGAACTTCTCACACCTCGTGGTTTACGCACCCTGGCACCCAAAAATCCGGCCTATAAACCGGAGTACACCGGTGACCAGAAAGCACGCGACCTGGCCTATCACCAGGGGTCTGTTTTTCCCTGGTTATTCTGCCATTTTGCAGAAGCCTGGCTAAAATTATACGAACAAAGTGGAGTTTCCTTTATCGAGAAGATATATAAGGGTTTTGAGGAAGTGATCACTGAACACGGTATTGGAACCATCTCGGAACTTTACGACGGGGACCCGCCTTACCGTCCTTCGGGTGCCATTTCACAGGCATGGAGCGTTTCGGAACTTCTTCGCCTGGGTGAAATACTCCAGGACATGAAGCCTGTGATTGAGAAGAAATCGAAATAATTTAAGAGTTAATATAAATAAGAAGCCATGAAAGTATTAATGTTTGGATGGGAGTTTCCGCCTCACATCACCGGAGGCCTTGGTACAGCCTGTTTTGGACTCACCAAAGGACTGTTGAAACATGGGGTTGAGGTGCAGTTTGTAGTACCGAAGGCCTATGGTGATGAAAGCCAGGAAGCCGTGAGGCTGATCAACGCCAGTGACGTTTCCGTTATAATGAAAGATCCTGTATTCCGTGAGTATTGGAATCAGATCACTTACATGGAAATTGGCTCAAACCTGATACCTTATGTAGGACCAGAAGATTTCCAGCAAATGGTAACAGAAAACCTGAATGTAAAGGTGGAAGACTCAAGCCGGGTTTTTTCCGAGAAGTTCCAGTTTTCAGGCAAATACGGCCATGACCTGATGGAGGAGGTAGCCCGCTATGCACTGGTTGGTGCTTCCATTGCTGCCAACAGCGAATTTGATGTGATACACGCCCACGACTGGCTGACATATTCAGCGGGTGTGGCTGCAAAAAAAATATCGGGCAAACCCTTGGTAGTGCATATGCACGCCACCGAATTT
>JBAXXB010000167.1:0-9891 GCA_037128115.1 Bacteroidota bacterium | reverse complement strand
GAGTGTTTCATTTGTTAAAATTGTCAGAAAATCGAATTTTTAGAACTCACCTTTAGTTAAACCCAATTTTTTACGCATTTCCATATATGGTCTTCCATGGATCACTTTGGAGGTTATTTATAGGCTATGCTGCAGCCGGAGTAAATCATGATTAACTGCTTATTATTCAAATCCCCCGCAATTTTTTATATTATAAATTATTGTATCTTTGCAGCCTTAAAAAAATTAGCTTAACTTACCTCCTCATGGGAACTAAATACACTGAATACAAACAACTTAGCTTAACACGCATTGGAAACGAAGTTCTCGATTTCTGGAACGAGAATCATATTTTTGAAAAAAGCTTAGATAACCGCAGTCAACACACACCCTATATATTTTACGAAGGACCTCCTTCTGCCAACGGGATGCCTGGTATTCACCATGTTATGGCCAGGGCTATTAAAGATATTTTCTGCCGTTACAAAACGCTGAAAGGTTTCTTTGTTGAACGAAAAGCCGGCTGGGATACCCATGGATTACCTATTGAAATAGCCGTCGAAAAGACCTTAGGTATCACCAAGGAAGATATCGGTAAAAAGATCAGCGTCGACGATTACAACAAAGCCTGCCGCAGTGAAGTGATGAAGTACAAGGACCGCTGGGATGAGCTTACTCTGAAAATCGGCTACTGGGTCGACCTGGATCATCCATACATCACTTTCGACAATACCTACATCGAAACCTGCTGGCATTTGCTGTCGGAACTGTACAAAAAAGGACTCATTTACAAAGGATATACCATTCAGCCCTATTCCCCTGCCGCCGGCACCGGGCTCAGCACCCATGAACTCAACCAGCCGGGCAGCTACCGCAATGTTAAGGATAATACCCTGGTTACACAGTTCAAGGTACGCAACGATACAGGCCATACGCTAATTCCAGCCCTTTTCGGAAAGGATAAGACGGAAGTGTTTATCCTGGCCTGGACGACTACACCATGGACTTTGCCCTCGAATACAGCCCTGGCTGTTGGCAAAAATATTGAGTATGTCCTGGTCAACACCTTTAACCCATACACCTACGAACCGGTGAAAGTCGTCGTTGGGAAACCACTTTTAGGCAAGTATTTCCCCGAGAAAAATGCTGAAATCCCGATGAGTGACTATGTACCCGGGCAGAAAGTAATTCCCTTCGAAATACTGGCTTCTTTCACGGGTGCGGAACTTGCCGGCCTTCGCTACGAGCAGCTTCTACCCTATGCACAGCCTGAAAGCGGCGATGCTTTCGTGGTTGTAACCGGCGATTTTGTTACGACCGAGGATGGTACCGGCATAGTGCATATAGCTCCCAGTTTTGGTGCCGATGACTTCAAGATCGCAAAACAATACGGTATAGGATCCCTTACCCTGGTTGATAAAACCGGGCGATTCACCGAAAATATGGGTGAATTTGCAGGCCGTTTCGTTAAGGCGGAATACGCCCGCGACGATGATCCGCAGCGGGAAGAAAATGTTGATATTGATATTATCGTAAAGCTTAAAAAAGAAAACAGGGCCTTTAAGACCGAAAAATACGAACATTCGTACCCACATTGCTGGCGTACAGACAAACCTATACTCTACTACCCGCTCGATTCCTGGTTTATCCGCACCACCGCCCTCAAGGACCGGATGATCGAACTCAACAAAACAATCAACTGGAAGCCCGAAGCCACCGGAACAGGCCGTTTCGGCAACTGGCTCGAGAACCTGGTCGACTGGAACCTTTCGCGCTCCCGCTATTGGGGAACCCCGCTCCCGATCTGGGTCAGCGAGGACCGTAGCGAAGAAATCTGTATAGGCTCTATTGCAGAACTGAAGGAAGAAATACGTAAGTCCATTGAAGCCGGGTTTATGACTTCCAACCCTTTTGAAAATTTTATAGAAGGGGACAATTCAGACGATAACTACACCCAATTTGACCTTCACCGCCCGTATGTTGATGATATCTTCCTGGTATCGCCTACCGGCAATAAAATGATACGCGAAACCGACCTGATCGATGTTTGGTTCGATTCGGGCGCCGTACCTTATGCCCAGTTCCATTATCCGTTCGATAAAAACAGCGGTCACCCCGAATATTTTCCTGCCGACCTGATAGCCGAAGGAGTCGACCAGACCCGCGGATGGTTCTATACTTTACATGCCATTGCAACGCTTGTTTTCGACTCGGTTGCATTTAAAAATGTAATTTCTAATGGCCTCGTGCTGGATAAAACCGGCAATAAGATGTCAAAGAAACTCGGGAATTCAGTTGACCCGTTTGCAACGCTCGAAAAATACGGGCCGGATGCTCTGCGCTGGTACCTTATCACCAATTCGCAACCCTGGGACAACCTGAAATTCGACATCGAAGGGATTGCCGAAGTGCAGCGCAAGTTTTTCGGGACATTATATAATACCTATAATTTTTTCGCGTTGTATGCCAACATCGATGGTTTCGGCTATACAGAAGCGGAAATTCCTTTTGCTGAAAGACCCGAAATCGACCGGTGGATTCAGTCGGAACTCAACAGCCTGATCCGGAATGTAGATGATGCTTTTGCCGATTATGAACCTACTCGTGCCGGTCGCCTGATTGCCGATTTTGTAAACGAACACCTCAGCAACTGGTACGTGCGCCTTTCGCGCCGCCGTTTCTGGAAGGGGGAATACACGAATGACAAGATTTCGGCTTACCAGACCCTTTACCGTTGCCTGGAAGTTGTGGCCAAACTGGCTTCTCCCATTGCGCCGTTCTTTATGGACAGGCTCTTTATCGATCTGAATTCAGTTTCGGGTTTCGATGCTCACGAATCGGTGCACCTTACCGATTTCCCTGTTGCCGACGAAAGCAAGATCGACAAACAACTGGAAGAACGAATGCAGTTAGCCCAGCAGGTTTCAAGCATGGTTTTAAGCCTGCGAAAAAAGACCAACCTACGTGTGCGTCAGCCCTTGCAGAAAGTCCTGATCCCGGTAACGGGTGATCAAATCCGGGAACAACTTGCTAAAGTAAGCAGCCTTATT
This sequence comes from Bacteroidota bacterium, assembly GCA_037128115.1. Taxonomy (GTDB): domain Bacteria; phylum Bacteroidota; class Bacteroidia; order Bacteroidales; family UBA4417; genus UBA4417. Next base: position 6,862 of record JBAXXB010000167.1, on the reverse strand, counting down.
CTGAGCGAAGTAAACGTGAAAGAACTGGAATACCTTGACGAATCGGCCGGCTTCCTGGTTAAAAGGATTAAACCGAACTTTAAAACCCTGGGACCTCGCTATGGCAAGCTGATGAAAGAAATAGCCGCTGCAGTTGCCGCATTTACGCAGGATGAAATCAGCCGAATTGAAACAGACGGGCAATATATACTGCAGATAGCGGACGAAACGGTTGAAATGCTTCTTACCGATGTGGAAATCATAACCGAAGACATACCGGGCTGGGTAGTGGCTAACCAGGGCTCACTTACCGTGGCGCTTGATATTACGGTTACCGAAGCACTCTGGCAGGAAGGGATTGCCAGGGAACTGGTGAACCGCGTACAAAATATTCGCAAAGACCGTGGTTTTGAGGTAACTGATAAAATAAGACTGGAGACTCAAAAAAATGATCTGGCAGATTCTGCAATCTTTAACTTTAATAGCTATATTTGCTCAGAAACGCTCGCTGTTTCGCTCACTGTAACTGACAAAATGCCTGATAATGCCGAAATACTTGAACTAAGTGACGAAGTAAGTCTGGCTATAAACGTTGAAAAAATTTAACACCCATATTTATTATTACCCGAATCTTTTAAACCATTGAACATATGAAAGCGGAAGAAGTAAAAGATGAAAAAGGCAGAACACACTATTCGGAAGAGGAATTGGTTGAATTCCGCGTGCTGATTCTCGATAAACTCGAAAAAGCCCGTCACGATCTTGAATTGTTGACTGAAGCCTATACCAACAGCAACGATAACGACACCATGGATACTTCTCCTACTTTTAAAGTACTGGAAGAAGGGTACCAGGTGCTGTCGAAAGAAGAAAATGCCCGCTTAGCCGGCCGCCAGGAAAAATTCATCCAGAGTCTGGAGAATGCCCTGGTACGCATCGAGAATAAAACCTACGGTATTTGCCGCGAAACAGGTAAACTGATTTCGAAAGAACGGCTGCGCAGTGTTCCTCACGCCACGCTTAGCATGGAAGCCAAGCTGAAACAGAAATAACCGGAACACAGTATATCGTGCTGAAGAAATCATTTTTAATAGTTTTTATCGTACTGTGTATCGACCAGGCGTTAAAATTGTGGATAAAGACCAATATGACCCTGGGCCAGGAATTTCATGTGGCCGGTAATTGGTTTATCATTCATTTCACCGAAAACAACGGTATGGCTTTCGGACTCCAGTTCGCTGGCGGATACGGGAAACTGGCCCTCAGCCTGTTCCGTATTTTTGCCGTGGGATTCCTGGGATGGTACATCGTTCACCTGGCCGGCAAAAAAACCGGTTTTGGTGTTATCTTTTCGTTTTCACTCATTTTGGCCGGGGCCCTGGGGAATATTATCGACAGCGCTCTGTATGGACTCATATTCAGTGAAAGCACCTACTTTGACCTGGCCCGTTTTCTGCCGGCCGAAGGGGGGTACAGCACTTTCCTGCATGGTAAAGTGGTAGATATGTTCTATTTTCCCATTTTGGAAGGAAATTACCCGCAATGGCTTCCTTTCTGGGGTGGACAAAGCTATATCTTCTTCCGCCCGGTATTCAACGTTGCCGATTCGGCTATCACAAGCGGGGTGGTCATCCTTTTGCTTTTTCAGCGTGGATTCTTCCAGTCGCATACCGAAAACCAGGCTGCAAATCAGGCCGATAGTGCCCTGGATGCTTCTTCGGGACACGCTGATACCATGCCACCGGCTAACGAATAAATGAGTACCGGATTATTTAATCCGGAAACTCGTGAAACTTTAGAATTAGTTTTTTAAATTTGCTCACTAAATCAGTTTAATATGGCTCAGATAATAACCGGTAAAATTTCACAGATCATCGGCCCGGTGATTGACGTATCTTTTGATGAAAATGTTCCGCTACCCAATATTTACGATGCCCTGCAAGTGACTAACGAACAGGGGAATGTGATTGTACTGGAATGTCAGCAGGATATAGGTGAAAATACAATCCGTACCGTTGCCATGGATTCGACCGATGGATTAAGCCGTGGTATGGATGTGGTTTCAACCGGAATCACAATTTCAATGCCTATTGGTGATACCATCAAAGGCCGCTTATTCAATGTGATCGGGAATGCCATCGACGGGATGCCGGCCGTTTCACGCGAACGCCTGGCAAGCATACACCGCGACCCGCCTAAGTTCGAAAACCTATCCACCTCTAAAGAAGTTCTTTATACTGGTATAAAGGTTATCGACCTGATCGAACCGTATTCAAAAGGGGGTAAGATTGGTTTGTTTGGTGGTGCCGGCGTCGGAAAAACGGTTATCATCATGGAACTCATCAATAACATTGCCAAGAGTTATGCCGGTATGTCGGTATTTGCCGGTGTGGGCGAACGCACCCGCGAAGGCAATGACCTGCTACGCGAAATGATTGAATCAGGCGTTATCCGTTATGGAGATGCCTTTAAGGAAGATATGGAAAAAGGCGGCTGGGATCTTTCCCTGGTCGATCCCAAAGAACTGGCTGAATCGCAGGCAACCCTTGTTTTTGGCCAGATGAACGAACCCCCTGGAGCACGTGCCCGCGTAGCCCTTTCGGGACTTACCGTAGCTGAATATTTCCGCGACGGTGACGAACAGAGCGGTGGAAAAGACATTCTTTTCTTTATCGACAATATTTTCCGTTTCACCCAGGCCGGTTCCGAAGTATCGGCATTGCTTGGCCGTATGCCTTCAGCCGTGGGTTACCAGCCTACGCTGGCAACCGAAATGGGCGTGATGCAGGAACGTATTACCTCCACCAAACGTGGTTCCATCACCTCCGTACAGGCGGTATATGTACCTGCCGATGACCTTACCGACCCGGCCCCGGCTACAACTTTTGCCCACCTTGATGCCACCACGGTATTGAATCGTAAAATTGCAGAACAGGGAATTTATCCGGCCGTTGACCCGCTCGACTCAACCTCCCGTATTCTCAACCCGGATATCGTAGGCGAAGAACATTACAATACGGCTCAACGCGTGAAGGAAATCCTTCAGAGGTATAAAGAACTTCAGGATATTATTGCCATTCTGGGTATGGACGAACTTTCGGACGAAGACAAACAAGTTGTTCACCGTGCACGCCGTGTGGCCCGTTTCCTTTCGCAGCCGTTCTTTGTGGCCACACAATTCACCGGTATACCTGGAGCATTTGTAAACATTGAAGATACCATCAAAGGTTTCAAAATGATCCTCGACGGGGAAGTGGACGAGTATCCTGAATCCGCTTTCAACCTCGTAGGCACCATTGAGGAGGCTATAGAGAAAGGGAAGAAAATGCTGGCGGGAAACTAAAAAATAGTGAATAATGAAAAGTGAAAAACGAATAAGGATGGCTGTAGTTTTAATCCTGAATTCAACTTTTCATTAATGAACTATTATAAGCGTTTACTCCTAAAGCCTAACAACCAAAGCCACAAAAAAAATGAGAATTGAAATAGTGACCCCTGATACCACGATTTACGAAGGCGAAGTCTCCCTGGCTCAATTTCCCGGTCTGGATGGTTCATTCGAAGTACTGAACAACCATGCTCCCATGATCGCTGCGCTTAAAAAAGGCAAGGTGAAGGTAATTGATGCCAAAAAAGACGTCTTGTTTTTCGAAATTAACGGGGGCGTCGTGGAGGTGTTAAAAAATAAAATACAAGTGCTTGCCGAATAAGTCTGGCAACATGACAGTTATAAAAAGGAGAGCAGTTGCTCTCCTTTTTTTTGACCCGGATGAAAAGAAATCCAATCCTGTACAGGTTTATACCCTCCACTTTTCGCTTAATCCTGTAAAGGCTTAACTATAAAGGATTGCATTCCCGTAAAGTTATGATTAAACGGGATTTGGATTGTTTTTGCATGGTGCCTAGCTTTTGGAAATGATGCAGTATGAATATATATTTTGCGGCGCTGTGGGGGTAAACGCGGTTTCAGGTGTCTATATAGGCAGTAAGTTCATCGCGTTAAGCAACATTTGTTATCCTGGCGAATTTAGTATATGCGGATTTTATTTATGTACTAATCATCAAATTCACTAAAAATGAAAACTACCGTAGTATTTCTTGTCTTTCTATTCGTAATTGGCAGGGAATATGCCCAGCCATGGCAGGATGTTACACCGGCCGCTTATGCCGGTTCGTTCTTTAGCTCCAGTTGTTTCGTGAATGCATCCGAAGGCTGGATTTTTGCCCGCCCCGCTTCGTCGAACAACTATGATTTAATTCATACGTCCAACGGCGCCCAGAGCTTCGAAAAACTGCTTACCCTTACCAACAGCATGGAATGCTGGAAGATACAAATGGTTGACACCGTATACGGCTTTGCAAAAATTGAGGACAACGCTGCCCATAAAAACTATTTCTGGAAGACATCCGATGGAGGCCATACCTGGCAGGACATTACCGATACCGCCCTGTTCAACCCCGGGAATCCACTTTACTCATGCCATGCGTTTTATTTTACTAACCGCAATACCGGTTTCTTCGGCGGCCATCAATCAATCTATAAAACCCTGGACGGCGGCTCCAGCTGGCAGAAAATGAATGCACCCCAGATAATCGACAGCAGTTCTCCCTCAAGGCCTTACAGGGCAAACGATATCTGTTTTGCGGATGCCAACCACGGCTGGGCTACCTTTTCGCTTTACTGGGATCAAGGCTTTGGAATGAAAACCATCGACGGAGGTGAGAGCTGGGCCGTTTGCACCCCAATCACCGGTGATTTGTGGAGGGTTCATTTTGCTAATAACCTGAAGGGGTGTATGTCAGGAAACGGGAGCTTTTTTTCTGCTTTGCTGATCACAGATAATAATTTTCAGACTGAGCCCAAGTGGTTATTCCCCGAGTATCAATTTCCCTTGCCGGTATGTTACCAAAACGATTCTACCCTATGGTACAGTGGTTCACCCCCAATCCTGAACCGGAGTACCGATGGCGGGCTTACCTTTACAGCATACGATACAACCTTTGCCGCTACGCACGCTAACGGAAATATGATGAACATACAGTTTTTCGGAAATACCGGCTATGCCCTCGCGAATATTGCACTATTGAAACTGGTCGATACCTTATCGGCGGTTTCGGTAGCTTCCCTTTCCCAGGCTGCCGAAATCCGGATTTCGCCAAACCCGGTTTCCGATAAATGTAAAGTAATCCTTACTTCGCAAAAATCCGGACTGCTTACTATGGAGCTTTATACAACTTCCGGCTCCAGTGTGTTCAAAACCGGGAAATACACAGTAGCGGGCATAAACGAAATCACCCTCGACCTGGCGAATTTTGAACCCGGCGTTTATATTTTGAGCGTGAATTCATCCACGCTGCAGCTTACCCGGAAGCTGGTGAAACAATAGCGAATATACAGGAGAGCTTTCTTCGATTTATTTTCATTCATTCTTTCAGAAGTTTAATACGGGAACCCGGCATTTCTGTAATCTTCAGGCAAGTTGATATTGGTTAAAATTCTGCTGTCGGGAGTTTCGATTCGTTGCTGGCGAAACTGCCGCAGGAAATCATCGATCCTTAAACCGGGATTTGTTGTTGTGCAGATTTTCTGAACCACTTTCGGGCTGAGGAGTACCGGGTGCCCTTGTTTGTTTCCGAAAGCAGGAATAAGAACCTCAGCGTCGTCCCTATGGCTGTATAATGTTTCGAGCATGGCGGCTGAAGTAAACGGGTTGTCGATATTCTGAAAAAAGCAGTAATTCCCATTATTCAATAGTTGCAAACCTGTTTGTAACGAAAAGAAACGGCCTCTTTCGGGGTATAGGTTTACCACAAATTGTACTTTTTGGGGTAGTGAAGGTGCCAGGTTGATAACCAAATCATAAAGTTCTTCATTCAAAACCACTATGAGTTGTTCAATGCCTGACAGGTAATACGTTTCGGTGATTTTATGAATGAAAGTCGTGCCGGCATCAAATTTCAGCAAAGCCTTATGCTGCATCATGCGCAATGACTCACCGGCCGAAAGAATAATACAGGAAGCACGGGGAAGGGAGTGCATGATCGGCTTAATTATTTACCTTTACAAAAGTAAACTTTTAACCTGCAAGGCATGTTGCACTCTTCCGCATTCTCCCCCATTTCTATCATACAACTTTTTAAACTCATTGAAACCGAATACAATACGCGCCGAGAAATCTTCGGGATTCCGGAAGAATTGTTTTTCAATCCCCACACGCATACCGGGCTGGGTATGGAAATCTTCGGGCAACCCCTGAACACCCCCCTGGGAGTGGCTGCCGGTCCGCATACGCAGATGGCGCAGAATATCATTTCAGCCTGGCTTTGCGGTGCGAGTTACATAGAACTGAAAACCATTCAAACCCTCGACGAACTCGAAATTTCCAAGCCCTGTATCGATATGCAGGACGAAGGATACAACTGCGAATGGTCGCAGGAACTTCGTATACAGGAATCCTTCAGCGAGTATCTGAAAGCCTGGGTACTGATACACCTGCTTCAGCATAAATTCGGCTGGAATAAGCCGCAGGGAAGAGGTTTTGTGTTCAATATGAGCATCGGGTATAATTTTGAAGGGATTCAAAACGAAAATGTGCAATGGTTCCTCAAAAGCATGGCCGATTGCAGGCTGGCGAAACAGGAGATAATCAACGAATTGCTGCCATTTTACCCGGAATTGCAGGGCCTGGATATTCCCGATTCCATTTCCGACAATATTACCCTGAGCACCATGCATGGTTGCCCGCCCGACGAAATCGAAAAGATAGGGCATTACCTGCTGAAAGAAAAAAAGCTTCACACCCTGGTAAAACTCAACCCTACGCTCCTGGGGAAAGAGGAACTGCGTGATATATTAAACAACAAGCTCCGGTTTAAAAATAAC
>JBAXXB010000166.1:0-9909 GCA_037128115.1 Bacteroidota bacterium | reverse complement strand
CATTACGTACAGTTTGGGACTTACTATCGATGGAAAATATATTGAATCACAGGGCAACAGCGATTTCCTGATTCAACAAATTGATAGCAAAGGGACTATCGTATGGCAAAAGAAATATGCCAGTAAATATAGAGATGCTTTAAACTCACTGAGCGTAACAAAAGAAAACAACCTCCTGATCAGCGGCAAATATGCTAACATATCTGAATTCAGGTTAAAATCATCGATAGACTCAACCGAGGATGAAAGAACTTATTTCAGCAGTGTTTACCCGGATGGCTCCCTGTCGTGGTCAGTGAACAACAGCGGACCTTCCTTTCCAAACGGAACCATGCTGTTTGAATCGAGGAACTCGGAATATATTTCGGCGGATGTTTTTTCCAGTGTCTTTTTTGCTGACAGGCACAGGCTGGTACCGGCCGGCAACTGGTTTAATTCCTACCTGGCACTTCATGACCGCAAGGGGAACATTACCCAGATGAAATTACAGGTGACGGGGATTATTTCCACGGTTATACAAACAGCAGACAATTCGCTGGTAGTTGCCGGAAGTTGCTCTGCTGAATCAGGGATATCAGGCAAAATCAATCCTTCGGGAGGTTTTATTGACTTTTTTTTAGGGAAACTAAAATCCGGCCAGGAAACCTCTGCCATCCCCGTGGATACAATACCGGAAATCAACTATGAATACACCCTGTTTCCAAACCCCGTGGAAAATACAATTTGCACCCTGGATTCGAAGAACGTAAGCACCGTCGACCGGGTAAATATTACTGGCCAGGAAGGGAGGTTGCTGCAGTACGATAACAATTGCAGAATGCCATACCAACTTAACCTGGCGTATTTATCACAGGGAACCTATTTTGTTGCTATCATTAAGGATGGACGTATTACAACCAAAAAGTTAGTTTTAAAATAGTGCCTGCTTTCATGAGTTGTACCTCTTCCCATTTCCTTCATCTACCTTATCAGGCATTAATTCCCAACACGCAGCAAGGTACAAACTTCTTATAAGGTCAGTCGTTCTGGCAAGATCCGGAATTATTTCCATCAAAGTCGCCGAAAATAAATTGTCACTCTGCCTCCTCCTCAAATAAGGAAGTAAAAACAAACGCTTTCCCATCGAAAAGCCCTTTATCACTGAGTTTTAATTCGGGGATTACCAGCAGGGCCATAAAGGAGAGCGTCATAAAGGGAGCCTTTAAAGGGCCACCCAGCGCCAGGGCCTTATGGTTTATTTCCTCGTATGTAGCGGCAGCCAGGTAGCCATCGGCAGCGGCCATAAGGCCGGCCACAGGCAGGGGAAGCACATCCAGCTGTTTGCCATCGGTAACGGCAATGCCACCCTTGTGTTCAACCAGGCTGTTGATAACGGTAAGCATATCGGCATCGTTAGTACCCATGCATATCAGGTTATGGCTGTCGTGCGCCACCGTTGATGCCATTGCCCCCCTTTGCAGTCCAAAACCCCGTATAAAGGCAATGGCGGGTTTTGAGGGTTGGTAACGGTTTATAACGGTGATTTTAAGTATATCTTGCTCCGTATCGCTGATTACCAAGCCGTTAAAGGTAAGTGGTTCGGCCAGGAATGAGCCGGTAACCAGGTCGCCATCGTAAGCCTGTATCACCTTTAGCTTACCCTTTCCGCAAGGCACTTCGAGGTCGGACAGCTTAATAAAGGGCGCCCGGAAGCAATTCGGTGTTTCGTATTTATATGATGGTAATAAGGTCACTCCCCCATCGGCAACCAGGGCGCCGTTAATATAGGTTTGCCGTATAGCGAAACCTGCCAGGTCTTCTACTACTACAAAGTCGGCTGCATCGCCTGCCTGCAGCAAACCGCAGCTAAGCTTATAGTGCCGCACCGGGTTAAGGGTGCATGCCCTGATAACGGCTATTGGATCGTATCCTGCCTTTATGGCCCGCTTTACCAGCAGGTTGATATGCCCGGTCACCAGGTCGTCGGGGTGCTTGTCGTCGCTGCAAAACATTACCTTACCCGGGTGGGTGCCGAGCAGGGGAATTAAAGCCTCAAAATTACGGGCCGCGCTGCCTTCACGGATCAATATATGCATGCCGGCATTTATTTTATTTTCAGCCTCTTCGATACCGGTGCATTCGTGGTCGGTGGTAATACCGGCAGCAGCATATTTGATGATAGTATCTGCGTCCAGACCGGGGGCATGCCCATCCACAGGCTTATGGTGTTTTATAGCAGAAGCCAGTTTCAACCGTACTTCCTCATCCCCGTAAATCACCCCCGGGAAGTTCATCATTTCCGACAGGTAATGTATATCATCCCGCTGAAGCAATTCGTCAGTCTGTGCCGCATTGATAACCGCGCCCGAAGATTCGAAACCGGTGGCGGGCACACACGAAGGAGCCCCGAAGTGAAATTTGAAAGGAGAAAGGCTACCATTGCGGATCATAAAATCAATGCCGTCCATTCCAAGTACGTTTGCAATTTCATGCGGATCGGATACCGTGGCCGTGGTACCATGCACCACCGCCAGGCGGGCAAATTCGGCAGGCACCAGCATGGAACTCTCTATATGCACATGGGCATCGATCAGTCCGGGAACCAGATATTGGGTTTCGGCAACATCGCAATGTACTATGGCAGCAATTTTGCCGCCAGCCACTTCAATTTTGCCTGGGAAAACGGTACCGGCAACCACGTCAACAATTTGCCCGGAAATGGTATATGAATCTTGCATGGTGTTGAATTATAAGTTGGTGAAGTTATAAATATCTCTTATGTTGTTAAGGTTGAGGTTGAGGTTGAGGCTGAGGCTGAGGCTGAGGTTGAGGTTGAGGTTGAGGTTGAGGCTGAGGCAGAGGCAGAGGTTGAGGTTAAGGTTGAGGTTAAGGTTGAGGTTGAGGTTGAGGTTGAGGTTGAGGTTAAGGTTAAGGTTTATCCTCTCAACCTTTACCTCATCCTTAACCTTTTGATTCTATGCCGTTCATAATGTGTGACTTATTATTCCATTTTGATCTGAACGTTCGAAGGTGGGAGTTTATGAAATAGGCGGAATTAAACCCTCGATCCATCCTCTCTCCATCGCCCATAACGCTTGTGAAAAATATTTATTGAACACAAAAAGGCAGTTTCAATTAACGCTGATCCCATACAAAAGTAAGGGATCCCAGCATGAAATGAAAATTATACAGAAAAAGCTTTTTTGGGCAATAGTTCAGTGCCTGGATTTTAATTGCCTAAAATATCCAAAGATCCTTATTAATTTGATTTGCTGAATTTTAAATCTATTTAGTCAAAAGCATTTTCAAAGATTTTCGGTTTTAGGGATTAATGATAGCGGCACTTTACTAACTTTCGCGGATTAACGACGCTGGTGGTATTAACTCTAGGCTCTTTAGGCACTTTAGTCCCTAAGTACTTTTAAAACAGCAATACTTTATAGGGTGAATAGTTACCTTTTGTGTCTTAAACCGATTTATAAACCGGGATCACCTCATGCTGCAGATCGGAGAAGTATTTCCTAGCGGCAGGATAATCGGTGGTAAAGCCTAGGAGGAAACCTCCGCCACCCGAACCACAGAGTTTGAGCTGGAATTTACCGCTGTCGAGTCCCCATTGCCATGCTGCCATGAAATTTTCGGGAATCATTTTAGTGAAATACTTCAGCTGAAAGCGCGATACCCTGATCAGCGATTCGAAGAACGAACGCATATTACCGCTCAGCAGGTCCGAAATACATTGATTTACCCAGGGAATATAATCAGCTTTAAATAGTGTTTCATACTCTTCAAAACGCATTTGTTCGAGGAAATGGTTTACCAGTGGACCGGTTTTCCCGATTTTACCGGTATCGACCAGGAAGATAACACCTTCGCTTTCGAACTTGCTGCGGGGAACGCCTGTGATGGCAATATCTTCGCGGGAATGGATAAGAAGGGGATGCTGGAGGTAACAATTCAGGGGATCGATGCCACTGCTTTTGCCATGAAACATCGATTCGAGCCGGGAGAATATCTCCCTGAGCTTACTTATATTTTGTCCTGAGATGGATTCGGTGGCTTCAATTTTATCAATACAATATTTATCGTACACAGCGGCTACCAATGCGCCTGAACTGCCAATGCCATAGCCCTGGGGAATGCTGGATTCGAAATACAATCCCCGGTCAATATCAGAGGCAAGTCTTTTAAAATCGATAGGGCATGGCATTTCGCCTTTGGCTTCGAGTTCAAGCATAAAATCCTGGAATTCCTTCAGTTGCTTGTTCGACTGCACGGCAAATTCATAGTCTGTGTATTTATCGTCGTTGATAAAACTCAGTTGACCGGTGAAATGAGTATACGGGATGGTAAGTCCCTTTGAGTTGAAAAGAATGCTATACTCTCCAAATAACAATACTTTGCCGTAAAAAATATCTGCTCTACTTGTCATCCTTTTGATTTTACTAAAACCTGCTGCGTCACTCGTAAAAGGTATCTATAAAACTTTAACCGGACCTTGCCCGCAAAAGTCATCTATCTGCCTGTTTTGTTTATTGTTTTTCAATATATCTTCAACAACTAATTTGTGAACTTGTTCATTTTGCTCCTCAAAATAGAGCAGGTGAATATTCGGGCCTGCGTCGAGCGTGAAGCAGATATCCAGACCTGTTTCCTTTCGTAATTCCCGGATGCGGCTTATTATCCTGACCGTTTCGGGTTGCATAAGCAGAAACCCCTGATCCGATGTCATCATAAGGGCATGCAGGGTAAAGGCTTCGTTTTCAACAATCCGAATAAAGGATTGTTTATCACCGGCCTGCATTGCGGCAACCAGGTCAGCCGTATTTTTACCGGCCTGTTTGATGCGGGCCTGAGCAAAAGGATGTTCCGCCATGCGCTTATGGCCTTCGGAGCTCGAAACCGGTTTTTCCTTTTCATTTACAATCAGTATGGTATCCCTCAAACCCAGGAAATCGGGATGTATATCCTCGACCGGCACCGCAAACAAATCGGATGAACCAGGTATTGCCTTGCTTGTTCCCCAGGCTGCAAAGCCCGGAAACAGTGACCGACATGCGCTTCCAGAACCCAGGCGGGCGATATAGGAAGCCTTGAACCTGAATTCGTCTTCTTCATAGAGTATGCCGAAAAGTTCGGCTTCGAGGGAGCACAGGCAGAGTGCCAGGGCGCTGAATGCCGAAGCCGATGAAGCCATGCCTGCCGAATGCGGGAAAGTATTGGATGTTTCCAGCTTAAGTTCAAGCTGCACCAGGAAAGGGAAAATATCTGTTATGGATTCTAAAAACCTGCATATACGTTCCCCAAATAAGATATTTTGATGTCCTCCGAACCAGAAGTTGAGCCTGATTTCCCCTTCGGTTTCCCGGGGCAGGGCCGTGAGTTTTGTTTCGGTGAATGCTTCCGACAAGGTCATGCTCAGCGAAGGGTTCAGCGGGAGTTGGCGGCCGGTTTTCCCCCAGTATTTCACCAGGGCAATGTTGCTGGGCGATTGCCATGAAACTGAGACCGGTTCGGATAAAGCGGATGTTAATCGGGAACCTTGAAAATCAGCATTAGTCATGTGTAAACTGAATTTTGCCGCTAAAGTACGATATCGTGGAAATTAAACCATATTCCGAGGCCTTTACTTTTCAGATAAACAGGCAAGAGTCCAGGTTTATCATGCCAGGTGAGCATGCAAAAATCGCCTCCCCAGGCGCCCAAAGATTTGACTTCACCGGGAAGATCGCTGAACCTGGTTTGCCGAATGCCCGGCAAACCGGTAATACTGCTTATCAGGGTTTCGTGTTCACGCATCACGCTTTCAAATTCAGAAAGAGTAGAAGCGCCCAGCATACGGGTAGTTAAAGCACTGGCATGATCAACATTATTTTTACCAGGATCAGGTTTCTGATGACGGTATTTTTGAATTCCTTCTGCCGAATCCTGCTTTTTCCCCTGGTAAACAAAATAGACCTGGCTGGCAAAGGAGGGTGAAAAATCCACAGCTTTGTATTCAGGTCCTTCGGTCTTAAGCGAATAGAGGATAGGCCCTTTGCTCAATGCACAGGCAATATCGTAGCCCGAACCCTTCGAAACCTCAAAATGCAGGTCAAATGGATCAATCCCTGCCCATCCGGCAACGGCTGCAATAAGCGTCGAACTGCTGCCAAGTCCCCACAACGAAGGATAATTCAGGGTGGAAACCACCTGAATACCTTCGGAATTCATGCAAAAACCGGGACTGATTTTTCGTGCGGCAAGCAATAAACGCTGCGGATATTTTGCAATAGCAGGGTCACTGCTTTCGGAAATACTGAAATGGCTGAGCGAATATTTCCCGCTGAACCAGGTACTGCCATCATGGGCCACCGACTGCCAGGAAATAAAGCCATGGCCGTTTGTTGCCACACACAACCGCTGCCCGAACCGCAGGGGAACTGCTAAGGCTTCCGCCCCATTCAGAACCAGGTACTCGGAAGTTAGCAATAGTTTAGCGTTATAATAAGAGTCGAATACCAAGTTTTAGAATTTTGGATTTCAAGGGTGAAAGAAATACCACTAAGGCACTTAGAGCACTTAGGAGCACTAAGATTTTATTTAAGAAGCGAAAAGCTCATCAGGCCATCATCTTGCTTCCGTTTTGCAGCGCCCACTCCTATCCCCGTATAGATTCCAGGAAACTGTTTACCGCGCTGTGCGATACTTTTTCGTGCTTGAAATGCTCCACCGCATGGATTTTCTCGTTGTCAGTCGCCTTGTAAACATTCAGAATATTCAGCAGGTGCATTTTCATGTGCCCTTTTTGAATCCCCTTGGTGACCAATGATTTAATAGCAGAGAAATTATTCGCTAAGCCTGCTGCCGAAGCAATCATCATAAGTTGGGCAGCATCCGGGTCACCAAGCAGCTGAAGGGATAGCTTTGCAAGAGGGTGAAGTGCTGTCAGTCCGCCTACTGTGCCCAGCGCCATAGGAACTTCCAGCGAAAACCGGAACCTGTTACCGGTAATTTCGACCTTAGACAGGCTGCTGTAGTCACCGTTATGCGAGGCATACGCATGCCCGCAGGCTTCCACTGCCCTGAAATCATTACCGGTAGCAAGCACCACTGCGTCTATACCGTTGTAAATTCCCTTATTGTGGGTAGTCGCCCGGTACCTGTCCACCCCGGCAATCTGAACACCGGTTTCGAACCGCTTTACAAACTCCCTGTCGGTATACAGATCATCATACTGGTGCCCGTCAGTAATATCTCCTTCCACCCAGGTACGTACCAGGCAGCCCGGGGTGTAGTTCGACAGTATCGACATGATGATCTGCAGGCTGTAAACCGAGAATTCGTGGTTTGAAACAGCAAAGTCACGCAGGGTATCGGCAAATTCCTCGAGGCAGGAATTGATAAAATTGGCACCCATGGAGTCACAGGTATCGAAGGTTGCTTTTAGCTGGTAGTAATCTGGAATTTTATCCGTCATATCCAGCATTTCGATAGCGAGTATGCCCCCGCCACGCTGCACCATATTTGAAGTTATACTTTCCGTATTGGCAAGCATCTGCTTTCGCAGAACAGGGAAATAGCGTTCGAGCAATTCACGACCGCCATTCCAGGTAAAGTGCACCTGGCCTATTTTTTCAAGTCCGATTACCTCGCTGTGAAACCCACCTCTCTCAGCCCAGAATTTTGCTGCACGCGAAGCAGCCGCCACCACCGAACTTTCTTCGATGACCATGGGAACCATGTACATCTTACCGTTAATCAGGAAATTAGGTGCAACACCGTAAGGGAAAATATAATTACCCATGGTGTTTTCGCTGAACTCATCATAAATTTTCTGTTCCAGGGGATCCCTGTGCAGGGAAGCGTGCAGGGTATGGCTAAATAATTCAGGATCCTTGACATGAGACGAAACCAGGGCTATTTTCTGATCCTTATCCAGCCTCGAAAAGCCGGATGTAATATCGTAGTCTTTCATTAGTAGTATTTCTTGCGCAAAGTTAGTGAATCGGGACAGTGGAAAAACCAATTCAATTCAAATAACAATTTCCGGAAAAGAATGTTTTATCACTTGAAGCTTTGATCTAAATACCAGGCTTTTATACTCCGGGCGATGATCCTGGCAGCTGTTTCATACCGGCTTTCTTTACCTGATATAAATATTTTCATATCCCGAAAGTCGCAACCCAATCATATGCCTGCTGCATCCGGGTTGCTTTACAATAATTTAATTCCTACCCTTCGGAAAATTCAATAGCTTTGTAAGCATAACATAAGAATAGTTCCATGCAATTTCTCTCGGCCGACTGCATTATGCCTGTAAACGGAGATCCGTGTTATAACCATGTGCTTGTATTGGCCGATGACGGGACTATTCTAAGCATCATCGAGAAGAGTGAACTGAAAGATTCTCATTACCCTATCGCAGAATACAGAGGCATTCTCTGCCCCGGCTTTGTAAACACCCATTGCCACCTGGAACTTTCATGGGCTAAAGGCTTGATCCGGGAAGGCATGGGCCTCGATCATTTTGTCAGGCAGCTTGAAGGTTTGAGGAAACCAGTTTCCACAGCACAAATTCTCAGTGGGATTGTGGAAGCGGCCTTGCTGATGCAAATGTCGGGTATAATTGCTACTGCCGATATTGCTAACGGGAATAACACTCTCACGGTAAAAAGCAGAGACCGGCACTATTTTCACACTTTCGTCGAAGTTTTCGGATCAATTCCTGGGCGGGCGGCAGGTATTTTCGAAAATGCCTCACATTTAAAATCCCAGTTCGTTGGAGTATCGGGCTCTGAACAGGTCTCTATCGTCCCACATGCCACTTATTCGCTTTCCGAAGAACTCTTCCGCCTGCTGGCTGCTGACGGCCGGAAAGGTATCAGCAGTATCCATCACCAGGAAAACGAAGACGAAAACCTGTTTTTCCTTGATGGCAGCGGACCTATAGCTGACAGGAGGAAAGCGTTCAACCCCGATCTGCCGGCCTACATGGGTACCGGGAAACGGCCCATAGAGAGTGTTTCCGGGTATTTTGACCCGAACCAGAGGCTACTACTGGTTCACAATACGTTTTCCGGCCAGAAGGATATTGAATTTGTGCGGCAGTATTTCAGCAACCCACACTGGTGCTTATGCCCCAATGCAAACCTGTATATTGAGAATAAACTGCCCGACATCGAATTATTCCGTAAAAATGACTGTACGATTACATTGGGAACCGACAGCCTGGCCTCGAATCAACAGTTGAGCATCCTTGAAGAGATCAAAACCATCCAACGGCACTTCCCCCATATTCCACTTCAGGAACTCATCAGGTGGGGAACATTAAATGGAGCCGCATTCCTGGGCCTGGAGCGAAAGATCGGAAGTTTTGAAAAAGGCAAAAAGCCGGGAGTTGTCCTGATCGAAAATATTGATATCCAAAACTTGCAACTCTCGCCCGAAAGCACCTCACGCATCCTAATTTCAGCCGGAACATGAAAGTTATCCTGAACAAAAATGAACTTACTCTTTTTAAAGGTGCAACTATCAGCGACATGGTATTGGCGTATTCGGAGCGCAGTTATAAAATGTTAAAGAATGGAAAACTATGTGTTTATGACCGCTTTGGCAACCTAACCGAAAACGACGGACCTATATACGAAGGACAAATTTTCTACCTAAAAAGAACTTAAAGCATGTAGTTAAAGCAATCCTTGAGACTGCAAAACCGGGTTTCTTAAGGGATCCCGGTCATAAACCGCCCCGAGTTGAGTAATCATCCCGCTGGCTGAATTGTATAAGCCTATGGGTGTCGATATAAATCACATCGGCGCCTATACAGATCACATCGACAGCGATACAAATCACATCGACGGCGATATAAATCACATCGACGGCGATACAAATCGCATCGACGGCGATATAAATCACATCGACGGCGATACAAATCACATCGACGGCGAT